>DUUU01000476.1 GCA_012841485.1 Armatimonadota bacterium | reverse complement strand
CTGCCGCAGCCCACTGCGCCAAGGCTGACTGATGCCAGAGTCGCACCCGACGCCGAGTATGGGAGGGATGCGCTGAGATGAGTATGGCCTGGAAGGATCTTGCCTCGCTGACTCCCGAGTGGATCGTGGCGCTTGGCGCCATCCTCGTGCTGCTGCTCGATCTGGGGGAGCGCAAGGAGCGGCGGCGCCTCGTCGCCGGCACGGCGGCGGTGGTGGTCATCACGTCGCTTGCCACCGTGGTGCTCGCCATCACCCGGGGGGGGGGCGCCGAGCCTCAACGCCTCTTCTCGGGTGTCCTGGTGCGGGATCTCTACGCGCTTCTCTTCAATGGCGTCTTCCTCCTCTCGGCGCTGCTGGCGATTCTCCTCTCGGTGCGCCATGGCGAGCGCGAGGAGATTCCGGCGGGCGAGCTGTACGCGTTGCTGCTCTTCTCGCTTCTGGGCATGATGCTGCTGGCGGCGTCGGCAGAGCTGATCACCCTCTTTGTCAGCTATGAGGTGCTCTCCGTGGCCCTCTACGTCCTGGCGGGCCTGGCGCGCAAGCGCGCGGAGTCTGCGGAGGCCGCGCTCAAGTACTTCCTGCTGGGCGCTTTCTCCAGTGGATTCCTGATCTACGGGATCGCGCTGGTCTATGGGGCGACGAGCACGACCTTCCTGGCGGCCATCGCGCGCCGCATCATCGACTACGGGCTCTTTGGAAACGCGCTCCTCCTGGGCGGGCTGGCGCTGATCCTGGTCGGGATCGGCTTCAAGGCCGCGGTGGCGCCATTCCACACCTGGGTGCCGGATGTCTACCAGGGCGCGCCGGTGCCGGTCACCGCGTTCATGTCTGCCGCGGTGAAGGCGGCGGCGTTTGCCGCGGCGATGCGCGTCCTCTTCGTCGGCTTCCCGGATCTGGCCAGCCTCTGGCAGCCGGTGCTCTGGGCACTGGCGGCCGTGACGATGCTGCTGGGAAACGCGGCGGCCATCCCGCAGACCAACCTGAAGCGCATGCTTGCCTACTCGAGCATCGCGCACGCGGGCTATGTGCTGGCGGCCGTCTCGGCCTACACCGCCGGTAGCGCGGCCGTGGGGAGCGTGCTCTACTATTGTCTCGTCTACACGGCGATGGGCATCGGGGCGTTCGCGCTTCTCCTCGTGGTGGGCCGTGATACCGAGGAGCGGCAAGAACTGGAGGATTACCGAGGGCTCGCCGCACGGCATCCCTGGAGCGCCGCCGCCATGGCGCTCTTCCTCATCTCTCTCGCGGGCCTGCCGCCGACGGCGGGCTTTATCGGGAAGCTCTTCATCCTGCTCGCCCTGATACGCGCGCGCCTCGATGGTCTGGCCGTCCTCCTGGTGCTGACGAGCGTGATCTCGCTCTACTACTACCTGCGCGTGGTCCGGTACATGTATATGGAAGCTCCGGCAGCTTCGGGCGCCGATGGGAAGCAGGAGGCGCTCTCGCGGTCGCTCTCCTTGCGCGCGGCGGTGTTGATGGCCGTCGTGCTGGTGGTGCTCCTCGGGCTTTTCCCGACGGCGGCGCTCACGCTCGCCCAAGCGGCGGGGATCACGCTGACCGAGGGTGGCATTCCGATCCTCCGCGGTGGATAGCCAGGGGACGTTCAGCGCGGGGGGCGTTCTGCGGAGTGGGGCAAGGCCTTGGTCAGACGAACGGTCGTGCCCCACTGCCCCGACTCGAAGGTGGCGGCGTCCATGAGTTGCTCCATGTAGAGGATGCCCATGCCGCCCTCCCGGATCTCCTCTGGAGAGGGGGGTGTCAGCTGCGAGCGATCGAAGCCCCGGCCGCGGTCGGTGATCTCGACGACGAAGGCATCGCCCGAGTGCAGGGTTCGCAACGTGATCCGGTCCTCCGCGCCGCGTGGCGAGCCGTGGCGCACGGCATTCGCGAAAGCCTCACCGACTGCCAACTCCAGGTCTACGAGGTCCTCCTTAGCGAGGGGCACTCTGGCGGCTTCGGCGAGGACGATGCGCCGGGCGAGCGCGCACGTCTGCGGCGTGGCCGGTAGGACGAAGCGCGCCACCTCCCATGGCCCCACGCCTGTATCGAGGAAGCAGCGCGGTTGCTTCGGCGGGACGACCTCGTCCGGCACCCCCAGGCGCTCCGCAACGTGGGTCAGGATCAGCACGCGGCACAGCGTGCGCGATGGATGACGCAGACTGAGGCGACCGCCCAACTCGGCGGCGCGGTCGGCAACCGATAGCAGTGCCAGGACGCCGCTGCTATCCACGTAGGAGCAGTGCTGAAGATCGACAATCAGATTCGGGTGGCCCTGGGTCAGCAGGCGCATGAGACGCTCTCGCGTAGCAGGAGCCGTCTCCAAGTCCAGGTCGCCTTCCAGCGGGACAACCAGGAGGTCTCCCTCTCGCCATGGCTCTCGTGCCTTCATCTCGGTTGCTATCAGATCGCCCATAGGGTCACCACGGTTATTCTACCACTCCTCAGCGGGGGCGTCAAATAGCGAAATGGGGTTCAGGACGCGCTTCCGAACCTCCCGGTGCCTGGGCGCGCCGCACAGCGCCGGAGCCACAGAATCGTGGCCAATCCCCATTTCAGCATGCCTCTTTTGCGCGGGAAGAAGGAGATCCCGTATGCACCTGCCAAAGATAGTTGAGGCAGACGAGCGACCTTTCGGGCTGTAGCCCCACGCTTGTCGCCTGCCACCGGAGCTTCGATGGTTCCCCTGCCGCTAGGGGGATGAACCGCGGGCTCTCGGTCGGTGTTTCCGAAGGGGTGGTCTTTCTATGGGGATCAGGCGTTCTTCACTGAAGCGCTTGTTGAGTTATTCCGTCTGTGATCGCGGTTGGTTCGGGCGCCTGGCAAGCAGACAGCGGCGCCCCCTCGAGGTAGTGGCCCTTGCCACTGCGGTGGTGCTGGCGGTGGCGCTGGGCATCGCGCGCCCTGGCATCACGCTGGCGGCCGAGGCAGGCGCGCCGTCCGGAGCGGAGAGTCCGGCGACGTCTGCGCCGGCCGCGGGCGAGCAGGGCCCGACGGCGACAGCACCTGCTCCTCGTACCTCTCCTTTGCCGGAGAACGCTCAATCGCCGGCGCGCCAGTGGCTTCCGGCGGCTCCGACGAGCGAGGGGATGCCACAGCCTGCGGCCGATGCCGACCGTCTGAAGCCCTATGGCATGGACTTCTTTGCCGCGGCTCCCGCTGATTTCACGGTGGCGCCCGATGTGCCCATCCCGGCCGGCTATCGCCTGGGGAAACACGATAAACTCCGCATCCGCTACTGGGCGCCTGCGGTGCCCGAGGTGACCCACGAGACTGAGGTGGGCGAGGATGGCATGGTGGTGGTGCCGGGGATCGGTGATGTGAGCGCCCACGGAATCACGCGCGAAGAGTTCCGGCAGCGCCTGGGCAAGCGCCTGCGCGAGCAGCTAAAGAACGTCAGCTTTTCGGCCGATCTCATCGAGACGCGCACGATCTCGGTCTTCGTCACCGGGGCGGCCCGGCGGCCCGGGCGCTATACGGTGAAAGCGGAGTCCAACCTGTTCAACGTGATCTATGCTGCCGGCGGGGCCTCTCCCGAGGGAACGCTGCGCAAGGTGGCGCTGCGCCGGCGCAACAAGCTGGTCGCCGAGGTCGATCTCTACCAGTTCCTCAACTCAGGGACGCTCAATGCGGAGGTCATGCTCGAAGATCAGGATGTGGTCTTCTTCCCCATCGCGGGAGCGCGCGTGGTCGTCGGGGGAGAGGTGGTCCGCCCCGCGATTTACGAGGTGATGCCAGGGGACCGGGTTGCTGATGCAATCCGCCTGGCGGGCGGGATGAAGGCCTCTGCCTATGCCCGCATCCTTCGCTTCCGGCGCTTTGAGGGCGGGCGGCGCGTAGAGCGCACCCTCGATGCGCACGCGTTGCTGGCCGATGAGACGCATGCCGATAACATGCTCCTTCGTGATGGCGACATCCTCACGCTGGAGAATGTGACCCGTCAGGTGCGCGAGCGCGTCTCAATCCGCGGAAACGTCTCCTTCGCGGGCGACTACTCGTTGCAGCGCACGCCTACCGCGAAGGCGCTTCTTCTGGAGGCGCGACCGCGGATTGGCACCTACTGGGAACGCGCCGATCTGACCCGCTGCCTCCCGGATGGCACGCCCGTCATCATTCCGCTACCCCTGAAGGATCTCCTGGATGGAAAGGCGGAGGATGTTCCGCTTCTCGATCTGGATGAGATCGTCGTCTACGAGGCGGATGAGAAGAAGATTGTCCCCCTGGCGACGGTCGAGGGCGCGGTCAAGCATCCCGCCACGTATCGTGTGGGCGATGGGATGCGGGTTTCGGACCTGCTCTTCGCGGCGGGCGGCGTGCTGCAAGACGCTTCGAAGCGGGTGGCGCATCTCTATCGGCGCATCGGACCCAACGAGTTTCAGATTGTCCGGCTCGCGCCGGAGGCCGCGCTGAACGGAGACCCGGCGGAAAACCCGGTGATGCAGGATGGTGACCGGCTGGTGATCTACCGCCAGCAAGACGTCGAGTTCCGCTTTGATAAGGTGACCGTCGTCGGTGAGTTGCAGCATCCGGGTGAGTATCGTTCGTATGAGGGCCTGACGCTCTATGACCTTCTTCTTCTCGCCGGGGGGCCGACGCCGCAGGCCGCCGGTATCGTGGAGGTGGCTGCGCCCGTCCTGGATGAGGATTCCAAAAAGCGCACCAAGATCGAGACCTACGCCCTCGCCGACGTGATGAGCGGGAAGCAGGAGCCGGTGCCCATCGAGCCGGGGATGATGATCTCGCTGCCACGCCGCGATGATAAGCTAACCCAACCGTGCAGGGTGGAACTCCGCGGGCGTTTCCGCCGCCCGGGCACCTATGCGCTTCTCTATGAAGGTGAAGACCTGGAGTCGCTGATGAAGCGCGCCGGCGGCTTTGCCGACGACGCGGATCCCTTCGGCATGTCCCTGACGCGAACGAGGGAGAAGATGCTCTCGCTGGCTACCTCCGAGCAGATCCGCACCGTGATGGAGACGATGGATCAGCTTCTGCCGACGCGCAAGGGCACGACGGATGGAACAAACGTCGAGGTGCTGGAGACGCAGTCCGGTTCCGGCGTGCCACTCTTGGGGGGTGCAAACCGGACGGAGAAGGTGCTGCTCGTCTCGCCAAGACAGCTCACCGGAATGCCGAACAACACCCGCATCAGCTTCCATCTGGAGGACCGGGAATCGTATGTCAGCCGCCTGGGCAAGGTGCGCCTCTGCGATGGAGACGTGATCGAGGTGCCACGGCGCAGCGATGTGGTTCAGGTGCTGGGCGCAGTGCAGTCGCCGGGACCAGTCTTCCACAACGCCGGACGTAGCGCGCGGGAGTACATCAACCTGGCCGGGGGAAGTGCCCCGGATGCCGACCTCAAGCGAAGCGTGGTCATCAAGGTGACCGGTGGGGTGCGCCGCCTGGCGGATAGCAAGACGGTCGATCCCGGCGACGTGATCGTCGTGGCCTCCAAGCACCAGATTATTCAGCCGCCGGTGCAGCGCAAGCTACAAGATACCATCCTCGACCTGCTGGGCGTTGCATTGGTGATCCGCAGCTTGCAGTAAGGGTGCAACCACGGGGGAAAGAGACGAACACCGAGGGTGTGGCGACCGCGCATGGACGCGGGTGGCCGCCGGCCGCTGCGCGCCTGGGCGCCTGGCAACGGCGTGGTGTGCCGGGGGACAACCCGTCCGGTGAGGCCGCAATCAGCGAAGGCAATCATATATGGCACGTAAGAACGCAACTGGCCTGGGGTTCTGGACGCTCCTCTTCCGGACGCTCGTAGGGGCGGCTCTGGGAGCGGGGATCGTCACCGGGATCGTCTGGCTGATCCCGCGCTACTATACCTCTTCTACGGTGTTGCTCTTCCCGGGCGCCAAGGGAAGCAGCGGGGCATCGACATCGAGCGCGCCCTCCGAGGGAGGCGCGACCGCCGATCAACCCTCCGTTCCCCTGATGCAGGGGGTGCTCTCGGTGCCCCGACCGGGAACGAGCCCCTCGACGGCGGCGCTGATCCTCACCAGCCGTAAAGTCACGGTGGATCTGATCAACCGCTTCGATCTCGCCAAGGAATGGAACCGCTCGCTAGAGCGTTCCATCCTGCGGTTTCATGAGCGGTTCGTCTGCCAGGAGGGCAAGGCGGGTGATCTGCGGGTGAGTTTCACCGACCGCGACCCCCAGCGGGCACGGGCCGTGGTGGAAGCGGCCATCGAGACCCTGAAGCGTTCGGTGGAGGACCTGAGCCTCGATCCGGCGGCGCGCAACGTCGACTTCCTGCGAGACAATGTTGAAGATGCAGAGGCGAGCTGCGCGCGTATCCAGCGCGAGATCGTCAAGCTTCAGCGTGGCCTGGGTGGCTCCCCGCCCGATACTCAGGTTCAGGCACTGAGCCAGATCCTGAACGACATCCAGCGCGACCTGACGAACGCCGAGGTGGATGCGAACGTCGCCAAGTCGAGCATGCAGGCCACGACCGAGACCGCCAAGAAGATGATCCGCGCGGCCCAGGATCCCGCCGGGTCAGAGAGCATGCTCATCCGGTCGCTCTATCAGGACGTGGCCCAGAAAGAAGCGGATCTGGCCCTCCTTCGCGAGAAGTTCACGGACCGGCGGGCGGAAGTGGTACAGGCACGGCAGGCACTCAACATCTCGCGCAAGAGCCTGGAGAAGGAGATCGCGCGCCAGCTCGAGAGTGTCGAGAAGGGCAGCTCTCCCCTCGTGAGAGACGCGGTGGTCCGAGTAGTCACCGCGCAAGCGCGAGTGGATGGCCTGCGGCAGTGCGCGACGGAGATTCGCGAACGCCTGGAGGACCTGCCCGCGGCGCAAGTGCGCTATGCCCAACTTCAGGCTGATCTGCGCGACGAGCGCAGCCGGCTGACCCTCCTGCGCTCGGAGTATCTCCGGGCGCAGCTGATCGTGGAGAGCCGCGGCCCGCAGTTTGTCATGCTGGATCCCCCCATTCTGCCCAAGCGCCCCAATGGCTGGGAGCTCTACTACTGGAGCATCGCCGGAGCCATTATCGGGGGGCTGAGTGTGGCGGTTGTCGCCTTCACGCGGTGGCTGAGGCAGTCGCTGCAAGATATGGGGATGTGATCGCAGAGTGGGGATCGCGCCCCGGCGCGATCCCCGCAGGTCTCTAGCCCGAAGTATTCATCAGAATACTTCAAGAGAAGTCTCTTGTCTGGTGACACACCGTTGCTACTACAAGCACCCGGAAGCAGAGTGTTTTCGGGGACAGCGCCCACGAACCCGTGCCACGCCTGGCAGAGAGACTTCTTTTCATTATTCTGACGAATGCGGCCTGCTGCTGGTTCTGCGGCTCCTGGCCGCCCCCGGTGGTCTCCTGGACCTTGGTCTCTTCCATCGTTGTGCTCCTGGAATCAGCAGGGGCCGGCCATTTCGGGCCAGCCCCAGAATCACCAGGGGCCACCCTCTCGGATGGCCCCTGTCTTCTACTTCTCGTGAACAACTCGACAGTTGCGCCTCAGTCTGCTATAATGATGTCAATGAACGCCCGAGGTGGAAAGGGCACCATTACCCCGCGAGGGGATTGATGCTGGAGCGGCCCGCCCAGCCGGGCGTTCAGTCTCTTCTCTTGAAGATCATTCCGCCAACAACCCATTTCCTGTCCTCGAACTTCTGCTTCCGGTCGATATACAACGTCTCCAGCCAGTTCTCGCCGGGCAGCGACTTCACTGGAACCACCAGATAATGCTCCGCGTCATACTCCCCAACGGCTACCAGTGTCGTGGCCTTCTTCCCCTGCACCACCTTCAGCGGATCCGCTAGCACCGTGGGCAACAGCGCCTCTGCGCGCCTCAGGTCGAATTGGCCGGCGTGCTTCCGATAGTGCTCCACAACGGCAGGAACCACCCGCACCACTCGCGTGCCAGACCGTTCCTCAAGCAACTCGCCAAACCGCCCGCGGGCAGCGCCGACGAAACGCGCTGGGCGCAGCGACTCCGATACGGCCTTCGCGCGAACCAGCGCCTCCCGCCGCCACCGCAGCGCCTCTTCCGGCCCCAGTATCTGGCGCAAGCTCCTGGCGTAGCGCGTCGTGCCCCACTCCTCGCTGTAGCGACGGCCCACGAAGTCCTGCAGCGTCACCGCGCCGGCGCGGTAGGCCTCGGCGCCCGCCTTTCCAAGCACCCGCTCCTGTACATCCGGCTTCTGCCGTTCCAGCCACTGCTCGCCTGTCTCCCGCGCCGGCGGCTCCTCATCCACCAATACGGGGGTCATGGCACACCGGCCGTTGGGATGATCGACGAGCTGCTCCTCGAGTGAGTGGATGCTCCCATCCATCGCCAGGCACATCGCGCACGTGCGCCGGCTATGGGCGGCTAGCCACCGCCATCCCCGAATGAGGTGTCTGTTAGCCTGATACGTTCGGCGTGTGCTCTCCCGATACGCCCGCAACACCTCCGTCCGGCTGATCGTCAGCGCCCGCGAGAGCGGCACCCCAAACGCCTGGCGTACCAGCCGCGCGATCTTCCGCGGGTTCTGGCCGGTCATCAAGCCCGTCAACAGCGAATCACGAGGGGCCGGCCATTTCTGACCAGCCCCCCCCACAAACACCAAGGACCACCCTCTCGGATGGCCTCTATCCTCTCCCGCTTCCGCGGCTTCAGCGTCTCGCCATCCACCGCGATTGCCGCATCCACAGGTTGCAGGATATGCGAATCTATGTTATGCTGTGCTTATAGAAGAGGTAGCCGCCTGAGGTAGAGATAATCTGTCTACTATGCGCCCGTTGGGCATTACAAGAGATGTGGGGGTGACAGGCCCACCAGGCGGCTACTTTGGCCACACCCGCTTCTGTCTGTTCCTTTGCACCTCTTCAGCGCTCGCGATTCGGAATGTGATAACAGAGTGCTTCCACTTGCTCGCGCGCGGTTGCATTACCGCGGTTGCACGTAGGAAGTGCTGATCGTCCAGCCGGCGGTAGAAGTTCGCTACCTGGTCGTCACGCTCATTGCGATGCACCCTATCGGGCCGACAAACAACGTCCTCAAGCAACCGCTCATATTCCACCATTTCCGGATGTCGCTGTAGGTAGTGCTCCCGTTGTCGACCTGTGAGCACGATTTGCAGATTGTCCGTTGCGTCTGCGAAGAGTCTTGCGATCCCCGGGCGTAGACTACCCAATACAAGCACATCAACCCTGGACAGGTTCTGCAACCGTCTTTGGAGCGCTTCACGCCTGCGCGCGGTATCGATCCATTGCCGCGCCCCCTCTTTCCCCAGGACACCCTTCAAGCTCCTGGCATAGCGCGTCGTGCCCCATTCCTCGCTGTAGCGAATGTGGGCTGGCGGCTACTTCTTCTCGGTCAGATAGAGGTAGGTCTCCAGCACCGCGGGCACGATGGATGTCACGCAGAGCTCGCCATCGTAGGGGAGCCCGTTCAGCGGGAATGCGTTGCCATCAGGGGAGTTCACCGCCGGCATCCATCCCCCGTATCCAGGCACGCCCTTCTCATCGCATTGGGCAACCATCGCCACGTGCACCAGGTAATCCGCCAGTTGGGCATAGAAGCGGTCGTTGCACAGCTTGCCGAGGCGATGGAGCGCCGGCACGGGGGTCACGTGATCGGCGTAGAATGTCGTGAGCGCGCGCCACTCGGCGTTGGCGATCTGCAAACCCTTCGTTCGTCCGGCGCACCACTCCAGGTCTTTGGGCACCAGCGTGAGCATGAAAAAGGATGCCAGGCTCTCGGCGATCTCCAGATAGCGCTTTCCCTTGGTGGCTTCGCAGCGTAGAACGGCATACTCCAGGAAGCGCAACAGCGAGCGCGTTTCAAGGCCGCGATGGATGGGATCGCCGCCCCGCCAGGACATGTCGTGGATGACGTTATGCAGGACCCACTTCTCTGCGTCTGCACGCACATGCTCGATGCGCCGGTCGTGCGTGAGCTGCCTTACCCGCTCGAGGATGATCAGCATATTCACGTTGGTCGACTCGCTCACATCGGCTCCGGAGTAGGGGAAACCGGTCTCCTGGTCATGCCGGCGCTTTCCCCGGCGTCGCTCGCGGTCGATGCGGCGACGGCGCTGTTCGAGGGCGAGATCGAGGAAACGGGTGGCCGTGCGCTTGAGCCGGATATCATCCTTGTGCTCGGCATCGCGGCGGAGCTGGTAGAGGCGGAGGAGCGCGTCGATGCAAAGCCCCACGCCTTCATAGTGCGTGCCGTCGCCCAGGCGGGCCCACTGGCCACTGTTGGGGTCCATCAGTTCGGGAACGCGCCCGTTTGGCCGGCGAGACTCCACGATGAAGTCGGCGATCGTGATTGCCCGCTCGTACATCCACTCCTCGCGGTAGCGGATCCAGCACCGGTAGAGGGCGGCGGCGAGCGCCGCGTTCCCGTAGAGGTGGATGTGGCCCCCGATTCCCTGGCCAGGAGCGCGGGTGTACCGCGCGCACCGCATCGGGTAGCCTTTGCCATCGATGAAGGGCGCCCCGTCCTTCAGAAATGCGAGCGTCATTGCCAGCGACTCGGGCACCGAGCGGATCTCGGGATTGTCGAAAACAAAGCCCGTGCCCTTTATCCACTCGCCCGCCAGATTGCGGTATTGACCCGTCAGTGCCCATACGTGCAGGGGCAATCGGTACGCCACTCCGGCCCGGTAGGGGATGGAGAGCGAGAGGGGCGGGAGCGGGGGAGGGGGCTCTGGCTCGCGCTCGCGGCGGATCCATTTGAAGAGCCCGCGCTTAGGTGCCGGCGCGGGTGCCTCGTCCGGTTCGTCATCCGGAGGCGGCGCGGCCGGCCGGCTGATCCCCTCGCCAATGCCGGCGACCATGCGCCGCGTCTGCGTGTCGGCATGGAAGAAGAGGTCTCGGTAGTTGACGGAGAGCGGAAAGCCGAGGGCGAGCACATGGCCATCATGCCCGCGGGGGTCGCCGGTCAACAGAGGAACACCCATGCAGTTGGCGTAGGCAAAGCCCTCCGCCTGGAGCGTCTTCCCCGCGATCCATGGATAGGCCGTGGGGGTAAAACCGGGTGCCGGTAGGCAGGAGAAGTAGATCAGACCTTGCCAGTCCCTAGCAGAGACGCAGGTTGCCTCCACCTCCAGAAAGGGCCGACCGGTCCTGAGCGAGAGGGTGAGTTCGATGGCCAGACCCTCCCGGTTCATCGCCAGGCGCAGGCGCGCCTCCTCGGGGGTTTCCTCTTCCACCACAACGCCAGGGAGGGGCACGGCAAGGTGCTCCTTGCCATCATAGCAGAACAGAAGGGGCGATGGCTCTGCCAGCAGTTCGTACTCGCCTCCCGCCTTCAAGCTTGCCAGGTGATAGGTCTCCCTCACCCGATGCAGCGTCGCGGTGAGCCGGTCGTTTTCGAGGGTGATTCTCTCCGGCGCACCCTCTGCGCCGCCCTCCAATCGCACGCCTGTCTTCGCCATAATCTCCTCAGTCAGGCCGTTGGGCTGGCCCTCCCGCATCTCCTATTCCACGGTCTCCTGCCGCCTCCTGCCGGGCCGGATCCACGAGAGGATCGATTGCGCCCCCGCGCAGGGCGGGGGAATCAAGAGCAGCACGCCGGCGCGCAGGATCGGGAGGCCAACCGGGGCTCGTATCCGGGGCGCTTCTCCTCGCGCCGCCAGGTGCCATAGATTGAGGGGCGTCGGTCAGAGGAGGGCACTTGGCAAGGGCCGCTTGCCACGAAGGACGTGGTCAATCCCGGAGGGGAGCCGGGTGCCGGTCTTCCACAGTCTCCCCCGCATCCTCCGTGGCGAAGCTCTCAAAAGGGCGTTGAGCGGTGGCCGTGCCCGCCGAACAGGCGATGAAGTGCTATCCGAGCGTTTCCAGCCACTCCGCGACCTCCACGGCTAGCTGGATGCCCTGGCGCAGCTTCTCGGGATCCGTCACGGGTCCTACCTGGCGGACGGTGACCTCCCCCTGGCGGATCACGACGCTCTCGAAGGAGGACGCGAGCAGCGCATCGCGCACCTCTGGGTGAAGCAGCTCGGCGGCATCGGGCTCATCCGAGATCACCTCGAAGCGGTCATCGAAAGCTGGCTCGTTGACCTGGATGTCCGCCAAACCCAGGTGATCAGCCATGCGTGTGAGAAGGGTCTCTTCTCGGATGACAACGAAGCCATTGACAGGCGCCGCGTGGGCCGCGGTTGCCCGGGTCAGAATCTGGTAGCTGAACCCGCTCCCTCCCACCTCGGTGTCGATGCGCACTTCTCGGTCATCGCTCTTCCCAGAGAGCGAAGGGAAGTCCGGTCCGGCCGGTGTGCCAGGCCGAGATGGGGTGAACTGCGCGCCTAGCTCCCGGGCCACCTCCTCGAGCACCTGCTCGTGCGCGCGCAGGCGCGCGCGCTGGCGTGTCTTGTTGAAGGCGAGAGCGCCCAGAAGCGTCGCTGTACCCGCAGCGGCGATCATACCGACCGGCAGGCGCTGACCCCGCCGCTCATCCCTCTCCGGTTCCATTTCTGCCATGCTCTTCTCCTCCTGTGCTGGCGGCACGACATAGCGGATTACCTGCTGCCTGCTCGTACACGACTCATTCGACGCCCGAGTGGTCAGCTCCCCCCTGCACCAGGTATCTGGTTCTATCCCTTCAGAGGGCTCCAGTTGCCCAGGGGTTTCAGGAATCCATAGGAGGGCAAGGCGCGCGAGGGCCGCCCACCGGCGCCGCTCGGTCGAGAGGCGGCAGAGGTCGAAGCCGTTCTGAAGCTCTCCGGCCACCCCATGCCTTTCCAGGAGGCGTCTCTGCTACGAACCGATGGCAGCTCCTCGGTGTCCGAGACACCTCCTGGGTCTTCGCTGCTGTCTCGCTCGGCCTGCTAGAGGTTTGTCTGGCCCATGCGGACGGCGGCCTCGGGGACGATGCCTTCCTCCTCGGCCATCGCGGGTTCGCAGATCAGGCGCCCACTCTCTCGGCGGCGCGCCAGGTAGGCAAACGCCCAGTCGGTCATGACGCCGGCGCGGTTCTCGGAGTCCATCAGCGCGTAGAGGTAGTAGGCGCGCCAGACCACCCAGCCCGGCCAGCCATCAAAGAGGATGCCCTTCGTGTTCACGACGGCGTGGTTGCGCCCGAGCGCCAGGAGCTCGCCACGAGGGACATACTTGAATGGCTCGAGGGGCCACCCGCGCAGCGCGCGCTCAACGTTGCGCGCGGTCGCCTCGCCCATCTGGATCGCGGCGGGCGCATTGGCTGGCACGTCGCGCGGGGAGTCGCTATCCGCGAAGTAGGTGTTGTCCCCGATGCAGAACACCTCCGGATGGTCTGGCAGTTGGAGGAATTCGTTGACGCTGATGCGGCCTCCTCGCGCGTGGTCGCCCGACAGGTTGGCCACAATCGGGTTGGAGCGTATGCCCGCCGTCCAGATGATGGTGCCGGCTGCCAGCAGACTGCCGTCGCGCGTGCGCAGCCGTCCGTCTTCCAGGCCAGCCACCGATTTGTTGAGGAGCACCTGAATGTTGCGGGTGCCGAGGCGTTTGGCCACCAGGTGCGAGACCCCGGGGCTCATCTCCGGCACCACATGATCGAGCGCCTCGATCACCCGGATCCGGACTTCATCAGAACGGATGCCCGGGTAGTCGCGCAGGAGTGCCCGGCCGATCAAACCGTCGAGCGCGGTGGCGAACTCCACCCCGGTGGCCCCTGCGCCCACAATGTCGAACGTCAGAAGCTCGGCCCGCCGGGCCGGGTCGTGCGTCACATCCGCTTCCTCGAAGACATCGATGATCCGGTTGCGCAGTGTGATGCCGTCGCCGAGCGTCTTCAGGGTGAGCGCGCGCTGCGCGATGTCCCTCATCCCAAAGAAGTTGGCGACGCTGCCCAGGCTCACGACCAGGGTGTCGTAGGGAATCAGGCCATCATCCGTGACCACCTGGTGGGCGTCGAGGTCGATCCCCTGAACAACGCTCTCCTGAAAGCGCGCCCCGAGCTGGCGCACTCGCGGGCGGAGCGGATAGGTGACGTGGTCCGGATCGAGCACCCCGGTAGCGACCTGATAGAGCAGTGGGGTGAAGAGGTTGACGTTGTTCCGATCCACCATCAAGACCTGGAGGCGCGACTGGTGGCCTAGGCGTCGGTGCAGCTCCGAGAGGAAGGCGGTGCCCCCGAAACCACCGCCGAGGACCACGACGCGGTGAGGCGGCCCCTCCGGCAGCGGGGCCGGCCTTGGTCTGGCGGCCCGTGACAAACCCCACGCGGCCACCCCCGCGCCAGCGCCAACCGCGAGCGCCCGACCCCAGTTCGCTCGCCTCCGGTTCCGTCCCGATTGCCTACTCATCACGCCCTCCCCGGGGCCATCGAGTGTGCCGATGGGCATGGCCCGGAGATGTTCTACCGCGCGCCATGGGTGTTGAAACCCACTCGCGGAGTGGTGTCGATACCACGGATGAAGGGGGCGGACACGGGTGGGGAGGGTGCGGCGCAAAGCGCTCCCACAGGCGCGGAGTTAAAGCCCTGCGCTGCTTCTCAGCAAAGCCCTTCGGGCTTCCCCTCCCAGCCCGCGCCACCGAACCGCGAGCGACGGGAACCGGAAACAGGGCGAACACCAAGGGTTCGCCCCTACCGAACGTTCGCATGGGCCTCGCGTTGCTCGCGACCGCGTGGCGCTCTCGAAGGGCGCCAAAGGCGTCCAACAACAGAGCCCAGGGTCTCCTGACCCTGGGTCTCGCGCCCAGGAAATACCTGGCACCCCGAAGGGGCGGGGGCAGGGCGGCCTGCAGGGCGATGGGAGAAGAGAGTGGAGAAATCCGGGCATTGGAGCCGGGAGTCACCGTGCCCAGGGCCGATGCCTCATGTCGGAATCCCAGGCCTGACTGACGTCGGGTTGACAGCACACCGGAGGCTAGGCTATACTGTGGCTGCCTGCATACGGAATGAGCTTACGGGAGGGGCATGATGGAACGAGCCCCACAACTCGGGGATCTACTGGTCAGCGTCGGTATCATCAGCAGAGATCAGCTTGCGCAAGCTCTCGAGCACCAGAAGCAGTATGGTGGGATGCTCGGCCAGGTGCTGGTCAAGCTGGGGACCTGTACGGATGACGACATCCGGGGGGCGCTGGAGGCGCAGCAGAGGCGCACGCCGCTGGCGCAGAGACTGGCGGTCATCAAGGGAAGGCAGGGCGCCACGGAGGTGTTGCCGGCTGCCTCCCCGGAGGTTGCCTGGCGCTTCTTCCAGCTCCACGAGCGCGAGATGCGCCGGATCGCCAAGGATGTGCAGGACGTCTGCCAATTGTTGGGGGGAATGGGCCTGCAGATCGATGCCGCGCGCAAGACGCTGGCAGAGCAACCAGCGAGCGTCGAAGGCGTGCTCCGGCAGATCTGGGAGCAGCTCTCCGTCGTGGTACGCGAGCTCGGCTATTACTCCGTAGAACTCGCGCCGGCCGCCCTGGAGGAGGGGAGCCTGCTGACCATCCTGAAGCAATATGCCGCCCACTACCACACCTGCTATGGGGGCAACCTTGAGATCGGCTTGCGCAGTGATGACCTGCGCATGTCGAATCAGACGGCGCTTGGACTCTTCCGCGCGCTCCAGTCGTTGATGCGGGGTGTCGGAAACAGCGAAGCAGACCGGAACGCGTGCATCTACCTCTCGGTGGAGGGCGAGCAGGCGGTGGCCGTCGTCGAATTCGAGCGGCTCCGCTTCAGCAGCGGCGGGATGGGCGACCCGGTCGGCGAGTTGGAGGAGTGGATTGCTCTTCTCGGCGGGCAGACAGAGCGCGAGGAGCATGTCGACCGGATCCGAATCACCTGCCGCGCTCCCGTAGGCCCGGTGCCTCCCGGCCCGCGCGCCGGCACCATCGTGGTGTCGTAGGCTTGCCCGGACCGCGCGGCCGCGATCAGGAAGCCGGGCGCGGATCTGGAAGCTCCGCGCTGCTTCCCAGCAAAGCCCCTTCGGGGCTCCCCCTCCCAATCCTCGCCGCCATATCCGGTTGGCCGCGGGTACAGGCTGCCCAGCCCGGCAGGGCTTCGCTCACAAGCAGCGCGGGGTTGCTGGCCGCCCGCGGGCGCGCCGCGTTACGCGACGCTTTCGAGGCTTGGGATTCCCTATCTCGGAACCTTAGCTCCTATGGGAGCTCTTTCCTCGCGTGGCATCACGGGCTCCAGGCGGTCGCCATCACTCAGGTAGCTCTCCAGTTTGCGCACGCGGAGCGGCGCCGGTGCCGCTTGACCGGGGAAGAGCACGGCGACTAGGTCGGCCGGCCGGATGCGTGCCCCGTTGCCCTCGCATAGCAGCATCTCCAGGAGGACGGAGCCATCTGGCGCCGGGCGGGCGGAAAGCTCCAGGACGCCGGCACGCACGTCGATCTGCTGCCGCCCCTTCGGGCGCTCGCGGGTGATCGGATACTCTTCCCGCGCGAGGAAGCTCTCCACGCATTCGTGGGCCGCGCGCCCATCCACCACTTCGCGTGGCATGGTGACCTCATACCGGACGGCGCGGATGGCCGCAGAGAGCGAGGGGGAGCGTAGCGGCACCTCTTCCGCCTGCAGCACGCGGATCCCATCCGGGATGAGCGCGTTGATCCTCTGCGCGAACGCGACCGGATCCAGGCGCTCATTCAGAACGACATCGACATATTCGGCGGTGCTCTCCACGCCGACGGCGAGCGCGGTGCCGAAGGCGAGTTTGGGCTGGGGATGGTACCCCTGCGAATAGGCCAGGGGCGCCCGGGCGCGGCGCAAGGCGCGCGTCCACACGCCCACCGTTTCGAGGTGGGAGAGGAGCCGGGCGCGCGCCTCCTTGGCAAACCGGAAGCGGATCCGCTGCGCGGGATCGAGCGCCGGCCGGTCCGGAAGGGGGAGGGGCGTCCACTCTCGCTCTTCCTGGGCCCCTTCGCGGCTGTTCTTTCGCATCTCGGCGCAAAGGTGAGGCGTGTGTTCCAGAACGCCGCACTGATGGCAACGGTCGCGCCGGCAATCAAGGGTCAACTGTTCGAGGCGCGAACGCTGGCGTTCCGCCAGGAGGTAGTCGCGGGTGACCAGGATATCCAGGTGCTCCCAGGGAAGTGGCGTCGCGGGATCGCGCTCGCGCAGGTAGTCATCGGGGTTGAGACCGACCGCGGCGAAGGCCTCCTGCCAGCGCGCGAAATCGAAGTGCTCGCTCCAGGCATCCATGCGGGCGCCACGGCGCCACGCCTCCAACAGGGCCGCCCCAACACGGCGATCACCTCGCGCGAAGACCCCCTCGAGATAGGATGCGAAGGCATCATGCCGGCCGAACTTCACGCTGCCGCGCAGGCGCTCGGCCAGGATGCGCTGCTTCGCCTGTGTCTCCGCGAGGGAGATCTGCCGCTCCCACTGGAAGGGCGTGTGCGGCCGCGGCACGAAGGTGGAGACGCCCAGGTTGATGCGCGCATTGCGCCGGAAGCGACGCCCGTGGGCAAGCACGCGCCGCGATAGCTCCGCGATGGCGGCCACGTCTTCCTCCGTCTCCGTCGGGAGGCCGATCATGAAATAGAGCTTCACCACCTCCCAGCCGCGCAGGAAGACCTCGCCGGTCGTCTCCAGGAGATCCTCATCGGTGATCCCCTTGTTGATCACCGCGCGCAGGCGCGGCGTGGCCGCTTCAGGCGCGAAGGTGAGCCCCGATTTGCGCACGCTTTGCACCATCTCCACCAGATCCACGGAGAAGGAGTCGAGACGGAGCGACGGGAGCGAGATGGCGGTGCCCCAGGGCGTGGCCGCCTCGACCGTCTGGGCCACCAGCGCGCGCACGCGCGAGTAGTCGCACGTGCTCAGGCTGGCGAGGGCGATCTCCTCGTAGCCGGTGGCGCGCAGCGCGGCCTCCTGCAGCTCGCGCAGCGTCTTCAGGGAGCGCTCGCGCACGGGTCGGTTCATCATCCCCGCCTGGCAGAAGCGGCACCCCTGCGTGCAGCCCCGGAGGACCTCCAGCGAGACGCGATCATGCACCTGCTGGGTGAAGGGCACCACGTAGTCCGTGGGAAAGGGGGCACCCTCCAGGGTGACGACGCGCTTTCGCACCTTCGGGCCCACGGGGAGAAGCGTGCCGTCCGGTAACGTGCGCGTCTCGTAGAGCGCGGGGACGTAAACGCCCTCGATTTCGGCGAGCCGGCGCAGGCGCTCGGCGCGAGGGACGCCTTTCGTGGCGCGCAGGGCCTCCGCGATCTCGACGATCACCTCCTCGCCATCGCCAATCGCGAAGGCATCGATGAAATCGGCGAGTGGCTCGGGGTTGAGCGCGCACGGGCCGCCGGCCAGGATGATCGGGTGGCGATCCTCCCGCTGGCTCGACTGGAGCGGAATGCCGGCCAGATCGAGCATGTTGAGCAGGTTCGTATAGCAGAGCTCATACTGCAGTGTAAAGCCGATGCAGTCAAACTGGGCCAACGGCGTCCGGCTCTCTAGCGAGAAGAGTGGCAGGCGCCGCTCGCGCAGGATCGCCTCCAGGTCAAGCCCGGGGGCATAGACGCGCTCTGCATGCACGCCCTCGCGTCGATTAAGGATATCGTACAGGATCAGGAGCCCCAGGTTCGGCAGCCCGAGGTCGTACAGGTCCGGAAAGGCGAGTGCGATCCGCACGTCACCCGGCGCGGCTTCTTTACGGGTGGCGTTCACCTCGCACCCCAGATAGCGGCTCGGCTTCTCCACCCGGGGCAGGATTTCATCTTCCAGTATACGCGACAACTCGGATGCAGTGATTGAATTCATGAACTCTCCCACGCTCATTCTAGCAGCCAGACTCAGGGAAAGTCAACCTGCGACCTCGCCGATCTCGCGCCGGCCGTGGTGCCACGGAAGAAGGAGACGGGCACGGATGGGCCGAGAGGGCGCGCCTAGGACCCGGAGAAGGTGCGGGCGCCCCGCGTGACCCAGGCCGCCGCCTATCGCCCTGGCTTGCAGGAAGAGGGACGCCGGTGTCGCATTAGGCCTATGGGCCCCCTCGAGCGCGCACGGCGTGGCGTGACTCTTTTCGGGGGCCGGTGGTGAGTGGGTGTCGCGATCCGGGATGGGCAGCTGCGCCCGGTCGCGGGTGCATGGATGGATAGAAGCGAACAGTGACAGAGAAATGGGAGCCGGCGGGCCCAGGAAAGCAGATCGCGCGGCGCAACTTCTGGGCGTGGGTGCTTCACCAGGCGCTCTACCGCGTTGGCTGGCAGTTCAAGATGGAGGCGACGATGATCGCCGGGCTGGTGAGCTACCTCTCCAGCTCGCCGGCGATCATCGGCATCTTCTCGACGGCGAGTTCCATCGGGCGCTGCGCGGGTCCGTTCCTGGTCACCCCTTGGGTGGATCGCTCACCGCTGAAAAAACGGTGCGTCCTCTGGCTTTGGGCGGGAGTGGTCGTCTCATGGGGTGCCGGCGCGGTCTACTTGTGGCTCCCACAGGCCCAGGATCGTGCCGCCGCACTGTGGTGGTTCTTTATCACCTACTCCCTCTTTTTCACCTTCCTCGGATGCGCGGGCGTGGCACAGGGGGCGCTCCTCGGCAAGATCATCCCCGCGGGCCGGCGCGGCTCCGCGCTCAG
>DUUU01000475.1 GCA_012841485.1 Armatimonadota bacterium | reverse complement strand
GCGCTTTCGGTGACCATCGAAGAGCCAGACATTCTCGCGATCAGCGTCGAGCACACGGATCCAGGGCGTGCCGCCTTGATCGCCAACGTGATTCAGGACGCCTATATCCAACAGAACACGGCCCTGGCTCGTTCCGAGACCACAAGTGCCAAGCAGTTCCTGGAAAGCCAGATGGAGGTGCTGAAGCAGGATATGCAGCGGATCGAGGGGGAGATCCGCCGCTTCAAAGCGCGCCACAACATCCCGGATAGCGTCGCCCAGGCAGCCGCCGCCACCGCCCCGATGAGCGAGTCCGGTGTTTCCCTTGTTGAGACGCAGATGGCCGTCCTGGCCGCTGAGGCAGAGCTGGCTGGACTGCGCCGCCGCCTGGCATCGGTCTCCCCTACCCGGCGCGTCCAGCGCGCGGTCGAGGATCCCGTTCTAGACGGGCTGCGTCAGGCCGTAGTCGAGACCGAGGTCGAGTTGGCGCGCGCACAGTCACGCTACGCGGACACCCATCAGCGCGTTCTGGCCATCAAGGACGAGCTGGAGCGACTGCGAGGCTTGGTCCAAGAGCGTGCCGCGCAGGCAACGGTCACCGAGGTGGAAGAGCCCAACCCGCTCTACATTGCGTTGGAGGAGCGCATACGCGAGGGCGAGATCCAGGTAGAGGTGCAGCGCGCCCGGGCTGAGGCGCTTGCCAGCGCGGCAGCGAAACAGGACCCGGCAACACCGGGCAAGGATCCCAAGGCGTTCATGGAGTTGGTGGCCCTGGGACGCGCGAAGGAGATTGCCGAGCGCACCTATGGACAGCTCCTGGAACAACTCCAGCAAGTGCGCTTGAATGAGGCGCAGCAACAAGGCACGGCACGCAAAGTGGACATCGCGGAGGTGCCTGAGCGACCGGTGCACCCGACCCCACAACGGACGCTGGCTATCGCTGCCCTTCTCGGCCTGGTGGCCGGCCTCTCGCTCGCCTTGCTGCAAGAGCTGGCCGATACCGGCGTGCGCGACCCGGATGAACTCCTGATGCGCACCGGGATCTCCTCTCTCGGCTTCATCCCGGCAACGCGCGACACGGGGCGAACTATCAAGATCGCCGCCAGATCCCCCCGCTCGCCGATCACCGAGAGCTTCCGAACGATTCGCTCGAACCTCAAGTTCGCGCATCTTGATAGCCCCCTCCACACGATGATGGTCACGAGTGCCGGCGCCGGCGAGGGCAAGAGCTTCACTGCCACCAATCTCGCCATCGTCCTGGCCCAGGCCGGGGTCGATACCCTCCTCGTGGATGCGGATCTGCGCCGGCCAACGCTCCATCGCATTTTTGGCATCCAGCGCACCCCGGGGCTCACCACCGTGCTGACCGGCGAGACGCCGTTGCACGAGGCAATCCAGGCAACCGATGTCGCCAACCTCCGCATCATCCCGAGTGGATCGGTGCCGCCCAACCCAGCGGAACTCCTCGACTCCCGGCGCATGCGCCAACTGATCGAGGAGATGAAGGAGATCGCGGAGATCGTCATCTTCGACACGCCTCCGGCGCTGGTGGTCACCGATGCCGTCGTGCTCTCGCCGCGTGTGGATGCCATGGTCCTCGTGGTCGAGCAGGGCCGGGTCACCTCCCGCGCGCTCGCGGAGATACGTCGCATGGTCGAGCAGGCGCGCGGAAAGATCGCGGGCGCTGTCTTCAATAAGGTGAAGAGTGGCGCAAGTGGCTACTATCACTACAACTACTATCGCTATTACTACTACGGCGACCGCAGCCCGGGCGACGGGCAGCAGCATCCCCCTGCCGCGCCCTTGACGGCCGTCGATAATGGCCGCGACCTGTCGCGCTCCAAAGGACCGGATGAGGAAGCCTGATGAGGATTGCGGAATTCCAATCGCTGATCTCGGAGCGCCGTGCGCGCATACTGCGCCAAGCATCCTTGTTTTCGCTCACTGCGCTCGCCATCGTAGTCCTGGCGGGAGCCGCACTGGCAGCGCCAGAGACCCGGGCCACAGGCGATGATTACCGTGTTCAGCCGGGCGATACGCTCGAGGTCCACCTCTGGAACGAGGGTGACGAGGGCCATGACTTCGTTGTCGATGCCCAGGGAAACGTCTCCTACCCGTTGGTTGGCGTCATTTCCGTGAAAGGGATGTCGATCCGCGAGATCACCGAGCGGCTCACGGCGGAATTGAGCAAGCACCTCAAGAGGCCCCGAGTTTCTGTCAGCGTGAAAGCGTTCGCAGCCCCCGCTGACCCGACTGCCGTCGCAGCAAAGCGAGTCTTCGTGCTCGGCGCCGTAGCGAAACCAGGCGCAT
>DUUU01000043.1 GCA_012841485.1 Armatimonadota bacterium | reverse complement strand
TCCACCTGGGGCACCACCCGGACCCGGTAACCGGGCCCACCTCCATCGCTCTCACGCCTGGCTGCCTCGCTCGCCGCGGGCAGCCACCCGGCGCCCGCGGAAAGGGAGAGGAAGCGCACCGGCAGCGTGGCATCCGCCCCCGTGCATCCGACGCGTTTCTCCAAGATGGTGACGCACGCCTCGACCGTGGCGTCCGGGAAAACGTCGCGCTCAAACCCGATCACGAAGCGGATACGGAAGTGCTTCAGCAGAAACGCCCGCAACTCACGGCCATACTCTGCCGAGAGCCAGGTGGACGGAGTGATTGCTCCCAGCCATCCCCCCGGGCGCACGAAGCGCGCCAGGTGCATCCAAAAATGGGCGTGCAGCCCTGCGCGCCGGCTGAGCGCGCCGCCTCTCGCCTTCGTCTCGAGAGCGAGCCTCTCCTGGCGGGTGTAGGGGGGATTCATCAGCGCCACATCACACACCGCCGATTCTCCCGCCGGCCCCCCGAGCTCCAGATCGAGAAGGCGTCCCTCCGGCATCCCCAGAGATGGGGGCGGCAGCTCCAGGAAGTCACCACGGGTGAGGCGAATCGCCTCCGGCTCCACGTCCGCCGCCTCCGCCAAGCGGCGGCGGCCTACCGCCAGCGCCTTGGGATCCACCTCCAGCCCCCGCACCTGCCGGTGCCACTCCGCGTTCCCCAACGCCGCAAGCCGCCGCCCCGCGGCGAGAAGCAGGGCTCCCTCTCCGATGCAGGGATCGAAAACCACCGCCTCCGGATCGCCGAT
Source organism: Armatimonadota bacterium (assembly GCA_012841485.1). The sequence continues at coordinate 9,161 of DUUU01000043.1, read as the reverse complement.
GCAGAGCGAGGCCATCAGATCGGCCACGGGATCGGGCGTAAAGACCTGGCCCAGCCGGCGTGCCTTCGCCTCCTTGCCGGGCCCCGAGGCACGGGCGCTCTCTCCGAAACCAGAGACGGGGCCATGTTGGCCGCCTGGGCTGCTCATGGGCTCTTAACCTTTGCACGACGAGGCTGCGTGAGGATAGCGTGTGTCCCATTATAGCATGGGAAGAGGGCGCTTTGCAAGCACGTGTTTGCCCCCACCGCGGGCCCTCGCCACGTGAAGCAGGTGGTTAGCACGCCGGAGTAAGGGGAAAGCAGAGGGATGGAGGAAACGCCATGGAGTGGCTGGCGCTGCTGATCACCATCATCTTGCTGGCAATCGTTGCGTTCACCGTTGCGGGCGCAGCAATCCAGATCCTGTGGGCACTCCTTATCGGCGCCATCGTGGGTCTGATCGCCAACGGGATCGTGAGCCTGATCCAGCCTTCGGGAGGGCCGCGCGGCTGTCTGGAGACCGCTCTGGCTGGCGTCGGCGGCAGCCTGGTCGCCACGATCTTCTTTGGGCGCGAAGGTCTGATCCCGGCGGTGCTCGGGGCTATCCTGGTGGTGATCGCGTGGAAGGCGGTCACCTTCAGCCGTCACAGGGGGGGCAGGTGACGTGCCCGCCGGCACCGGGCGGGGTCCCTGCTCGGGCCAATGCGCCGCGGCCGACTCGGCCGGGGCCGATCAGGCCGCTTCGCCAACCGGGGCGCTGGCTCTATGGAGGACTCGCCCGTCGCGCATCACGAGCGAGACGCGCTTTAGGGCGGTAATATCGGCCGAAGCATCGCCTTTCACGGCCACAATATCCGCGCGCTTCCCAGGCACCAGCGTGCCGATCTCATCGCCCAGGCCGAGCGCCTCTGCCGGCACGCGCGTGCTCGCCTCAATGGCCGCTAGGGGTGACATGCCCATCGCGACGACGGCCACTTCCAGGCCATCCACGAAGCGGTCGAAGCGAGTCCTCGCCACACCGGCATCGCTCGAAAGCATCATCCTGATCCCAAGCTCGCGCATCCGCGCGAAGCGCTCTTGCAGGGCGCGCAGCTGTTCGAGTTGCTCTACCTGCACCGCCTCGGGTGCCTCCCGGTCGGGCAGGAGGTCGCGGTAGAGGCCCACCATCGTGTGCCCGCAGGTGATGCCGCTCCGGGCAATCTCGCGCGCCAGTTCCGGGCGGAAGTCGAACTCCTGCTCCTCATCGCACGCCAGCCAGCTACAGTGCTCGAAGGTGTCGATGCCGGCCTGCAGGCAGGGCTGAATCCCCTCCACGCCAAGCAGGTGCGCCGCGACCCGCTTGCCCAGGCGGTGCGCCTCGTCGGCAGCCGCCTTCAGCTCTTCGGGGGAAAACTGGCAGCGGCGGGGATTGCTCCCAGGAGTCATCATCCCGCCGGTCGCGACGATCTTCACGTGATCGGCGCCCCGCTCGACGACGCTCCGCACGGCGCGGCGCACGCCATCGAGAGAGTCGGCGCGCAGCCCGCAGTAGTGCAGGTGGCCGGCCGTCGTGGTAATCGGCGGTCCGCTGCAGAGGAGGCGCGGGCCAGGGAAGAGCCCCTCTTCGATAGCGCGCCGTGCCTTCAGGGTGACAAAGCTACGGTCGCCGCAGTCACGCGCCGTGGTGATACCGGCGCGCAGCAACGTCTGGGCATTGTGCAGCGCGCGCAAGAGGAGATCCTGGTCATCCTCCTCGGCCAACCGGCGGCGGACCGCGGCGTGGTCGGGGCCAGCATCAAAGACGAGGTGGACGTGCGAGTCGATCAGCCCGGGCAACAGCGTCTGGCCCGGCAGATCCAGGAAGACGGCGCCCTCCCGAAGCGCGGGCGGCAGTTCGCCCTGGCAAACCGCCTCGATTCGCCCATTCGCCACCACCAACACGGGATCATCAGCGGGCGCCGCGCCCGTGCCATCAATCAGGCGCGAGGCGCGCAGCACCAGCCGCCGCGCAACGGCATCGCTCATCAAGTGCCCCCAAAATCAAGAGCGCGTCACTGCTCAAGGCGCCATGCCTCCGGCGGCACGCTCCTGCCGCGGTGGTTCGGCATCCATCCGGGCCACTCCTGCCCGGCACGCCTACCCCACGCGCCGCACCACCCAGATCACCTGGCCAAGGACGCGCACATCGCGCGAGAAGATCGGACCCATCGTCTGGTTGGCCGGCTCGAGGCGATAGCGGTTGGGCTCGCGAAAGAGGTACTTGACGGTGGCCTCCTCGCCATCGACGAGAGCCACGACCATGTCGCCGTCGCGCGCTGTTTCCTCTTTGCGCGCGATGACGTAGTCGCCATCGAAGATGCCAGCCTCAATCATGCTCTCACCACGCACGCGCAGCATGAACGCCGGCTCCTCACCCACCCACTCCTTCGGGAAGGCATAGACCCCCTCCCGGTGCTCCTCAGCAAGGAGGGGGGCGCCCGCGGCGACGCGCCCGACGAGGGGCACGGCCACGCTCGCCGGTTGGGCCAGCCACGGCTCATCGGGATCCAGGATCTCGATCACGAAGGAGTTGGGGGTAGAGTGCCGGCGGACCTGCCCCTCGCGCTCCAACGCCACCAGGTGGCGGTGGACCGTCTCGGAGGAACGCAGTCCCAAGGCGCGGCCAATCTCGCGCACTGTCGGCGAGCGATGGTGCTGCCGCGTGAACTTGCAGAGAAACTCAAACACCCTCGCCCTCGTCTCGCCTTGCCTGCTCACCTCGCCGCCCCTTCCTATCCAAACGACCGGCCCAACACAAACAACGTTTGACAGCCAGGCGCGATCTCCTTCGCCAGCGAGCGCAAGGCGAATCAGCAGCGACGGGGGGCGAGGGATTAGGGCCCGCGCCTCGTCGCGGGATTCCGGTGGAGAGTGGGGCCCCCGCCTGTATCCGCGTTCTCTCGGAAATCTCAGGCCAACTGGTGCATGCGTTGACTTCTCGGCGGTGCTGTGTTATCATAATGCCGCCATCATCATGTTGTACGGCTATAGCAGTCTCCGCCCCCGAGATGGGAGGCCGAGGAGGTCGCCATGACAGGACTCCTTCGCATATTCGCTTTTGCGGCGGCACTCACCGGGGCCGCATCCACACTCCATGCCGCGCCTGCCCGCCCCGCCCAGGCCCCAACAGGCCCCCGGGTTGTCAGCACTGTGCCAGCCAACGGCGAGAAGGCCGCGGACCCAGGGATCACCACGCTTGAGATCACGTTTAGTGAGCCGATGCAGGCCAACAAGTACTACCTGGGGCCGATCACCGGGCGGGATCTCCCTTGGGAAGGGATGCCTCCGGTGGTGCTCTCCACGGACGGCCGCACCTTCTCGGTGCCGATCTCGCTCAAGCCAAACCGAAAGTACGGGGTGGCGATCAATGCCCCGGGGCATATGGAGTTCCGGAGCCGTGCCGGGAAGATCGCGCAGCCGATGAAGCTGTTCTTCAACACCGCGGAGAAGGCATCCGAACAGGGGGCACCTCGTGCCGCGGCGGCGCCGGCGCCTGCGGTTCCGGAGCGCTTCCACATCTCCGCACCTGCCGATGGCAGCGAGGTGCGCGACCGCGTCGTCGTAACGGTCCCGGCCTCTTCCGTGCCCGAGGGCGCGTTTGTCAGCTTCTTCGTGAAGGATGCCACCAAGGATACTTTCGTTGTGGGCCTCGCGCCTGAGAAGGGGTCCGACACGCTCCGCTTCGTGTGGAACACGAAGGAGCCGCTGCCGGGGCGCGAGCCCGTGGAGAAGCGCATCCCCAAGGATGGCCGTTACACCATCCGCGCGGAGCTGCACATCGGCCAGCAGAAGCAGACCTCCGAGGTCACGGTCACCCTCCGGAACACGATCCACCCGGCCGAGGCGGCCGAAGGCTTCCAGCTTCGTTACCAGTTCACGCCCGGGCAAGAGTTGGAGTACTACCACCAGTTCCAGAGCCAGGTGAAGGCCCCCGGCTCGCCGCAGCCGCAACGGCACCGCGGCGAGCTCTTCTCGCGCATCCTCGTGGATGAGAAGCTGGATAGCGGCCAGTTCGTGTTGCTCGGCCGGTTCCGCAAGGCCTTGGTGGATGGCGCCGATTACACCGGCTCGCAGCTCGCCGACAAATGGAACATGAGCCGCTCCATTCGTCTCGAGCTCGACCCGCACGGGATGATGCAGATCGTCACCAAGAAGGATCACCCGCTAGTCGAGGCCGTGAGCCAGCTCATCCCGCTGCCCACCAACCGCGTGAAGCTGAACGATCCCTGGACGTCGTCGCTCGTTCTCCCCGAGGTGCTCAAGGGGAAGATGGCCGTCGCGCCTGCCAAGCACGTCGCCGAGCGCGTCGTGTGGGAAGGCGGCCAGGAGACGCTCGTCATCCGGTCGGACTACCAGATCGCCGGCATCAAGAACCCGATGGCCTCGAAGCATCTCATCCTGGCGACCGGAACGACCTCGCTGCCGTCTGGCGGCGAGCTCACGGTGCGTGGCCGGCGGTACACCTTCTTTGCCTACAAGCTCGGGCGGGTAATGCGCGTCACCGATCAGAAGACGATTCGCCTCGTGCTCACGCAGGCCCCAAACACAGGGATGGGGATGCCCGGGATGGAAGGCATGGGAATGCCGGGCATGGAAGCCATGGGAATGCCAGGGATGCCAGGGATGCCCGGAGCGCCAAGCCGTCCACAGCGACAGGTGTACAACATCGAAGCCCAAGAGGTGCTCGAATTCGCTCCGCCCACTGAGACGGAAGAGTAGGCCAAGAAGCCTCTCATGACCACTGGCTTGCCAAGTCTGAGGCGCCCCACCAAGAGAAGGCGTCCAGAGTCCGAGAGCTTCGACCGGGAGATGGAGCTGACGGAGCACCTCGCGGAGCTTCGGACCCGAATCATCCGGTGCATCATCTATATCGCGATTGGGATGGCGGTGGCGTGGTTCTACTACCCGCGCCTCTACGCGCTGCTCATCCGGCCGATTGAAACGATCCGCTCGCAGACGGAGTGGAGTTTCATCTTCACCAGCTTCCTTGAGCCGTTCTTCGTCCGTCTCCAGGTGACGGCGGTCGCCGGGATCATCCTCGCGTTCCCGCTGCTTTCCCTGGAGGCGTGGGGCTTCATCGCGCCGGCGCTCACGCGCGCGGAAAGGCGCGCCGTCTTCTTCGTGGCGCCTCTCTGCGTGCTCCTCTTCGCGGCGGGCGTCGGCTCGACTCTCTTTGTCTTGCCCGCTGCCGTGCGCTGGTTCCTCGGCTTCCTCCCGGACGAGACACGCCTGATGCAGAAGGTGAACGACTACGTACTCTTTCTTGCCAAGAGCTGCCTCGGCTTCGGCGTCGTCTTCCAGCTTCCCGTCGTGCTCCTCTTCCTGGGCAAGATCGGCATCGTCAATTCGTCTTTCCTGATCCGGTACTGGCGCCAGGCCATCGTCCTCGCTGCCGGCGCCGCCGCGATGGTCACGCCCTCCGCCGATGCCTTCACCATGATGGCCATGACCGCCCCGTTGCTGGTCCTCTACGCTCTGAGCATCGTTCTGGTGCGCTTCGTGGAGCGAGCCGAGGCCAAAGCCGCCGCGCTGATGGATGAGGAGTGATGCGTGAGCATCCGGCGTTTCCTGGCCGGCCTGCGCGCATCCCCTGAGGCCCGTGGCCGTCTGGTCTGTCACCGGCGCATCGACGCGCGCCCCGCGCGCTACCAGGAGCTTGCGCAGCCGTTACCCCCTCGCCTTCAGGAATACCTAACTCGCCAGGGCATCGCGCAGCTCTACACGCATCAGGCACAGGCGATCACCGCAGCGCGCGCGGGCAAGAACGTGCTCTCGATCACCGCGACCGCAAGCGGCAAAACGCTCACCTACAACCTCCCGGTCATCGAGACGCTCCTTGGCCACCCTCAGGCACACGCGCTCTACCTCTTCCCCACGAAAGCACTGGCGCAGGACCAATTGGGGAAACTGCGTGACTTCCACCTCTACCCGCTATTGAAGCCCGGCACCTACGATGGCGATACGCCCGCGCACCTCCGCGCCCGGTATAAGCGCGAGCTGAACGTGGTGCTCACCAACCCGGACATGCTCCACGTGGGCATTCTGCCCTACCACGGCACCTGGGCCACCTTCTTGCGCAACCTGAAGTACATCGTCATCGACGAGATTCACGCCTACCGCGGGGTGTTCGGCTCGCACGTGGCCAACGTTCTCCGCCGGCTGCGCCGAATCTGCCACCTCTATGGCAGCGACCCGCAGTTCCTGTGCAGCTCGGCCACCGTCGCCAACCCGATGGAGCTGATGCAACGCCTGCTAGGCGATGGCCGCGAGGTGGCGATCATCGATGACGACGGCTCGCCACGAGGCGCCAAACACTTCCTCTTCTGGAACCCGCCCCCCCTGGGCGACGGAGGCCGCGTGAGCACCAACCTCGAAGCAACGCAGCTCCTGGCCTCGCTGGTGCGCAGTGGCGTGCGCACCATCCTCTTCACGCGCGCCCGGAAAACGGCGGAGCTGATCTTGCGCTATGCGCGCTTCGCCCTGCAAGACACGGCCCCGGAACTCGCGGGCCGGATCGCCTCCTACCGCGCCGGCTATAGCCCGGAGCAGCGCCGCGAGATCGAGCGCGCGCTCTTTGATGGGGAACTCCTCGGGGTCACCTCCACCAACGCGCTGGAGCTAGGGGTCGATATCGGCAACCTCCACGCGTGCGTCATCGCGGGCTACCCGGGGAGCGTCGCCAGCACATGGCAACAGGCAGGACGCTGCGGGCGCGGGCACGACGAGTCGCTGGTCATTCTCGTGGCCCTCGATAGCCCGCTGGATCAATACCTGATGCGCCACCCGGAGTATTTCTTCGGCCGCCCGCCGGAGCATGCCATCGTCGATCCGGGGAATCCGCACATCCTGCGGGAGCACCTCCTCTGCGCCGCCTACGAGCATCCGCTGCAACCCGATCCGGATGAGCGCATCTTCGGGGTGTCGTTCCGCGCGCTCGCGGGCGAGTTGGCACGCGATGGGAAAGTGCGCCGCGCCGGGCGTATCCTCCGGGGCGCTGGATCGGACTATCCCGCCCGCCGAGTCAATATCCGCTCCGTGTTCAGCGACCCCTATCGCGTGGTCCTTGAGGAGACGGGAGAGATCCTCGGCACCGTGGATGCCGAGCACGCCTTGGAGACGCTGCACACGGGCGCTGTCTACATGCATCAAGGCAACGCCTATCGCGTGAGCACCCTCGATGTGCCGAGTCGCAAGGCGCTGGTCTCCCCGGCAAGTGGAGACCACTACACGCAACCGCGGACGAGCGTAGATGTCTTCCTGGAGCGCGCCGTGGCACAGCGCCCCCTGGGCACGACGATCCTCTGCCATGGCCCAGTGGAGGTGGTCTCGCAAGTGGTGGGTTACCGGCGCAAGAAGCTGTTCAGCGAGGACGTCCTGGCTGAAGTCGATCTCGAGCTGCCCCCGCAACGTTTCCGCACCCACGGGGTGTGGTTCACCTTGCCGGCGGCCCTCACCGAGCGCCTGGTCGCCGAGGAGTATGACCTGACGGGCAGCATCCACGCGGTGGAACACGCGGCCATTGGGATCGTGCCCTTGCACGTCCTATGCGACCGGATCGATATCGGCGGCGTGTCGCACGCGCACCACCCGGATACGGGAGCCCCGACGATCTGCATCCACGATGCCATCCCAGGGGGCGTGGGGATCGCCGAGAAGGCCTACACGCTTCTGGAGGAGATCCTCCGCGCCACGCTGCGCGCAATCGAGGAGTGCCCATGCACCAGCGGATGCCCATCCTGCATTCAATCGCCCAAATGCGGCAACAATAACCAACCCCTCGATAAGGCCGGCGCCGGGATGCTCCTTCACCACCTGATTGGCGAGTAATCCCCAGCCTATCGGGGGCGCATCAGCTTATCGCGGCGAAGAGATCGAGATACGCCCGCGCCACGTGATCCCAGGTGTAGTGCGCCTCGACGGCCGCTCTGCCAGCTTCTCCGAGCTGGCGCCGCAACTCTGCGGACGCGGCTAGGCGCGCGAGGGCATCGGCCAGGGATTCTACCGACTCGGCCGTGAAGACCAGTCCGTTGCGCCCCGACTCCGCCAGCGAGGGCAACCCGCCGCGGTCGCTTACCAGGATCGGCTTCTGGGCCGCCATCGCCTCGACGGCGACGATCCCGAAGTTCTCGCCAAACCGGCTGGGCAAGACGAAGAGGTCGCACGCGCGGAACGCCGCGCAGAGTTCCCTGCGCGGCAGCGTGGCGAACACGGCGCGCTCCTCCAGGTTGAGCTCTTGTCGCAATCGCTCCAGCTCTTCACGCGCGCCCGCGTCTGGACCAATGAGGAGCAACCCAACACCCGGCACCCGCGCCAGAGCCTGCAGGAGGGTATCCACCCCTTTGGAGCGCGCCAGGCGTCCGACGAAGAGCGCGCGGACGTCGCACGCGGACCAATGGTGAGTGGTGGCGTCGATCTCGGCCTGCGTCACCCGGTCGAACTCCTCCAGATCAACGCCGTTGGGGATGACCCGCACCTGGGCTTCCGGCCAGCCGATCTCATTCACCCACAGATCGCGCGCAGCTGGGGTATGCACGGTGAGGCTCACCCGGGGATGGCGGCGGGCCATTCGTACAAGGCGCCGGCAGACCACCTGCGCCCGCCAGAGCCGCAGGTAGCGGCGCAGCGACTCTGTATCGTGGTGCGGCGTGATCACCACCCGGCCGCCCGCGGCCATTGCGCCCAGGCTCTTCAGGACCTGATCGGAGGGAAAGGAGTGGAGGTGCAGAAGCGAGCCCTGCCCGGCTGCCTCTACCAGCGCCCGGCGCAGGCCGCACCAGACCAGGTGGTGTGGGTCGAAGATCCACGGGCGCACCCGGCGCGTGGGAAAGCGACGGACGCGCATCCTACTCACCTCGGCGTAGCCCGGCGGCAGGCGCGAGCCGTCAAAGCCGGCCAGGTCGCTACACCAGATCTCCACCTCGTGGCCGGTACCCGTGAACTTCCGGTGGAGTGCTTCCACCAGGAGCTCGACCCCGCCCATCGCCGGCGGGCCCAGGTACTCCACCTCCAGGATTCTCACTCGCTGTAGCCCTTTCAGAGGCGTGGGGCAACAGGCGACAGTGGCATCGCAATTGAGCGGGGCCGGCCCTGTTCGGCGCGGATGGGCAAGCCATCGCGCCGGTCGGAGAACTGCATCGCAGGCCCCAGAGGAAACGCGCGCTGCTT
>DUUU01000474.1 GCA_012841485.1 Armatimonadota bacterium | reverse complement strand
TCATCATCAACCGCCGCCGAGGTGTTCCCCTCTCCCAAGATCACCAGGTCCCGCTCCGGCTCGCCCAGGCGAGCGGACATCGCCACCAACTGCTCCAAGACGCTTCGATATGCTTCGTTCACCGTTGTCTTCCATTCCCTCAGGCTGCCCTCACCCGGTCCAGCCCAACCGCCACCGTCCGGACGTGACGCTCGCGGCATGCCCGGCGCTTCTCGCCTATGGAGTTCTCGTTGACCCGGGCCGGGGCCTGCTGGACGGATTTGCAAACGGCTCGATCCAGGGGCCAAGTTCCGGCGCCACCGCCACGAACTCCTGAACAACGCGCCGCAGCGCCTCGGACGTGCGCCCCTCGAAGCGCAGGGTAAGCGCCGGCTCGGTCACCGAGGGCCGGATCAGCCCCCATCCCTCCAGGAACTGCACGCGCACGCCATCCAACCGGCAGACGCTCTCCCCCGGGAAGGAAGCGGCGATTCGCTCCAGCAGCGCGGTCGGGTTGCCCGTATACCGCACCCGAATATCGGAGGTCGTAGCGTAGCGCGGGAGGTCTCGCACCAACTCCGAGAGGGGGCTGCCTGCGCGAGCCACCAGACCGGCCATCATCAGAGCGCAGTAGAGGGCGTCGTCGCCACCCGAGAGCGCACGGAAGAAGTAATGTCCGCTCGCCTCGGGGCCAAAGAGAGCATTCTCGCGGATCATGCGCGTCTTCAGGAAGGTGTGTCCGGAGCGCTCCATCAGCGGCACGCCCCCGCACCGGCGGACTTCGTCGGCGACCGCCTGCGAGCACTTGATGTCGTGCGCCACCCGGGCGCCCGGCTCGCCCGGCACCAGGTGGCGGATCAGGAGGATCGCCGTCTCATCGGCCGGCAGGGCGCGCCCACGCTCGTCGACAAACGCCACCCGGTCGCCATCGCCATCAAACGCCACGCCAAGTCCCGCCCCCTCGGCCACGACCGCCTCGCGCAACGCCAGGAGATGCTCCGGCACGGAGGGGTTGGGATCGCGGAAGGGAAAACGCCCGTCGGGCGTGTCGTGGATCGCGCGAGTGGGGTAGCCGGCATCGCGCAGCAGGCTCGCTACCCACCCGGACCAGCAGCCGCCGCCCGGATCGACCACGATCTGCGGCGTCTCCTTGGATGGGGCGTGCCACGGGGCCGTTGCATCCAGGAGGTGCCGGGCATAGGCATCGGCAGCGGAGGCAGCGGCGACTGCGCCGGGCGCCCGCGCCGGCGCAGGAGCGTCGCCACGGCGGCCCCAATCCGATGAACCTTCTCCTCGGTCAGTTCCCGACCGTAAACCCCTCGAACATCACATGCCTTGAAGATGCTCCGCATTCAGGCCACACCGCCTATCACGGGAGCGGCGCGCCGTCGCGAGCAGCACATTGCGATCTCCCTTCCGCTGATTGAACGAAGTCACCCAAGATATCCCCGCCGCGCGCACGCCTCTCGGAAGCGCGCATAGAGCTCGTCGTAGGCGGCCCGCAGGCCCGGCCGCGGCGGCACCTCGAAATCGGCGCGGACCATGCTTCGCACCGCGTCCGAGAGGGATGGATGCAACGTGTGCGCCGCCGCCAGGAGCGCCGCTCCAAAGGCCGCCTCAACGACCCGCGGCCGGATGAGCGTGCGCCCGAGCAGGTCCGCGCGGATCTGGAGCCACTCGCGGGAGCGCGCGCCCCCGCCCGTCGCAAAGAGGCACGGCCCCACCGGAACGCCGAGCGATTCGATCACCTCGTAGATCCACCGCTCCACGCACGCGGTTCCCTCCAGATGCGCCGTATAGAGGCTTTCAGGAGTGACGCTGACGGGGGCATCGGTGAACCCCTCGGCCCGCGGGTCAATAAAGGGGAGGCGCTCGCCGCGCCGGACCAAGGGGTACGCCACCAGATCCGTCGGCGAGAGACTCAGCGCGCGCTGGTCGAGGGCCCGCCAATCGGCGTCCGGGAAGCGATGCTCCAGCCACTCGCCGCCGGCGCTGCTGGCCCCGCCTGGAAGCCAATGGCCCTCGGGATGGCGGTGGCAATAGAGACGCCCCTGCGGGTCGCGCACCAGATTCGCGCTCACGCCGCGGACCACGAGCGTTGTGCCGAGCGTTGAGTTCCACTCGCCCGGCGAGATGGCGCCCGATGCGAGGAACGCGGCGGTGCCGTCCGAGGCACCAGCAGCCACGGGGGTGCCTACGCGCAGGCTCGTCTCTTCCGCCGCGGCCCGCGAGAGCGCCCCGATTGCCTCGCCCGGAGCGACCACGTGGGGCAGTCTGGCTAGCGGAATGCCCAGGTCGTGTTCAATCCACGCGCCCCAGCAGAGATTCTCGAGATCGTAGCCTGTCTTCAGGGCGTTCGAGGAATCCGAGCGTCCCACCTCGCCCGTCAGCCGGGCGACGAGGAAATCGGCCGCGTGGAGAAAGCAAGCGGCGCGCTCGAACACCGCCGGTTCGTGTCGGCGTATCCAGAGGAGCCGCGGCAAACCGAAGGAGGGCTGGAAACGATAGCCCAACCGCTCGGCCAGGGCGCGCCCGGCGGCTTGAACCTCGGCCGCTTCCTCCACCGCGCGCCCATCGTTGTACATGATCGCCGGGCGCAACGCCCGGCCGGATGCATCCACCGGCACCACGGTGCCCGAGGTAGAGGTGACCGCCAGGCACGCCACGCGATCCGCGCCCACCCTGCCAGCCACCTCGCGCAAGCACGCGCGCGCCGCCGACCACCACGCCTCTGGATCCTGCTCCGACCGGCCCTCCGGCAGCGCAGGACCCGCGTTCTTCAGGCGCCTGGAGGCAGCCGCGATCACCTCGCCTTTGGCGCTCACCGCGAGCGCCCGGGCCCCCTGCGTGCCCACATCGAGCCCGATGACGACGCGGCCCGTCTCTGTCCCGTTGACGGCGGTCTCTCCCATAGCCTCCCTCCGGTTACATCGCGAAGCCAGGTCCGCGCCCACATCAAGGCGGCGCCGCCATAAACCGCGCTCCCCTGCCACGCGGGAAGACACCCGCTCAGGCCATCAGCCCGCAGGGGCCGTATCGAGATCACCGCGCGATGCGCCGGCCCCCTCCTGCTCCATGAGAGCGCGAACGCGCGCCAGATCCTCCGGCGTGTCCACGCTCACCGGATCGTATTCGACCTCGACCATGCGGATGCGATAGCCGTGCTCCAGAGCACGGAGCTGCTCGAGAGACTCGAGGCGCTCCAGGGGCGTCTGCGGCAGGCGTGTGAAGTGGCGCAGGAACTCTCTGCGGTAGGCGTAGATTCCCAGGTGCTTGTAGGGCATATGCGTCACGCCTGCATCGCGCACGTACGGGATCGGGTAACGAGAGAAGTAGAGGGCGTTGCTCTGCTGATCGATGACGACCTTTACGACCGAGGGAGCCTCGCACTCCGCCGGCACGCGGATGCGAACCATCGCCGAAGCCATCGCCACCGCTTCATCCGCCGCGAGCGCGCCCGCGACCTTCTCCACGACCTCCGGTGGAATGAGGGGCTCATCCCCTTGAACGTTGACCACGATATCGGCCTCGTAGGCCTCCGCCGCCTCGGCCACGCGGTCCGTGCCCGTGCGGTGCTCGGACGAGGTCATCGCCACCTTGCCACCAAACGCCAGGACGGCGTCGCGGATGCGCGCGTCATCCGTCGCCACCACCACCTCGGCGATCCCGCGGGCGCGCGACGCACGCTCGTACACGTGCTGGATGAGCGGGCGCCCGGCAATCTCGGCGAGCGGCTTTCCAGGCAGCCGGGTTGAGGCATACCGCGCGGGAATAATCACAACGGCTCTCATCGATAGCGCTCCAAAATCCGCAGGACGATCTCCGAAGTTGAGCGCCCCTCCACCAGGGGCAGAATGCGCACCTCGCCACCGAGCGCCTCGACCAGCGCCGCTTCGGGGAGTTCTTCCTTCCGGTAGTCGCCGCCCTTGACATGCACGTGGGGCGCCACCAGCCGGATCAGCTCGTCCGGCGTCTGCTGGGAGAAGAGGGCCACGGCATCGACGCATTCGAGCGCGGCCAGCATCTCCGCGCGTTCCTCAGCCGGAATCAGCGGACGGCTAGGGCCCTTCAAGGCGCGCACCGATTCGTCACTGTTCAGGCCCACGATCAGGCAATCGCCAAGCGCGCGCGCCTGCTGAAGGTAGCGCGCGTGCCCAACATGCAGGAGGTCGAAGCACCCGTTGGTGAAGACGATGCGCTCCCCCTCCCGCTTCCGCCGGCTCACCTCGCGCGATAGCTGATCCCAGGCGAGCACTTTCTTGCGCGCCACGGTCACTCCCCCACTCCCGAGGCGTGTTCGTCGATCATCGCGAGTAGCTCCTCTGGGGTGACCACCGCCGTGCCCACCTTGCGCACGACCGCAGCACCCGCGAAGTTCGCCAGCGTCGCTGCCTCCGCGAAGCCGGCGCCGGCCACCAGTGCCAGCGAGAGCGTGGCAAACGCCGTATCGCCCGCGCCCACCACATCATACACCTCAACCGGCACCGCCGGAATCGCGCGGCATCGCTCGTCGTCGGATAGGAGCATCATCCCCCGGCTGCCACGCGTCACCAGGAGCGCATCGAGTTCCAGGCGCGAGCGCATCGCCTGCCCGGCCTCGCGCAGGGCTTCCTCATCCGGCAGCCGGCGGCCAGCGGCCGCTTCCGCCTCCAGATGGTTTAACGTCACGGCCGTGGCTCCACGCAGGCGCGCCAGATTCGGCGGTTTCGGGTTCGCGGTCACCGGAATCCCCCGCGGGCGGCAGAGGCGAACCGCAGCCTGGGGCAGATCCCCATGCGCCACGCCCTTGTTATAGTCCGAGAGGAGCACTGCCTCCGTCCCCTGGGCGACCGCCGTCTCCAGGAGCTCGCGCAGGCGGTCCTCCGTCTGCGTCGAAAGCGGCTGCCGGCACTCGCGATCCACGCGCACCACCTGTTGGGTGTGGGCGATGATGCGCGTCTTCAGTGTCGTCGGGCGCTCGGGATCGACCAGAAGGCCCGCGGTGTCTACGCCCAACTCATCCAGATGCCGGCGCAGCGCCACCCCCTGCGGGTCATCGCCCACCACGCCGAGGATCGCCACCTCGGCGCCCAGAGCACGCAGGTTGTGCGCCACGTTGGTCGCCCCACCGGGGGCAGAGGCATGTTGGTCGAAATCGACATCGACGACGGGCACGGGTGCTTCCGGCGAGATGCGGCTCACCGTGCCGAAGATGTACTCGTCGAGCATCACATCGCCCATGACGAGAGTGCGTCGCCCGCGAATCCGCTCTACCAGCGCGCGCAGCCGTGCCCTACTCATCTCCACGCCGTATCTCCACTTCCGTCGTCCACGCCCAGGCAAGAAGGGGCACTAGCAGCTCGTGGTGGCCGGTCAACGCCATCCCTCGGCCGCCAAGCAACTCCAGCCGGCGCACCACCTGCGTCCCCGAGCGATATTGCTGGATAAAATCGAGGTTGATCCCCGTACACCCCGACAGGTCATGGCCCAGGTTACGCAGGAGAGAGAAGCACTTGAGCAGCACCTCTGGAAGCACGACAGCGGATCCCACGTTGACCACCGCGCCCCCGTGGCTGATCCCGCGAAGCACGTTCGCCAGGATGCGGAAGTCGCGCAAGCTCGCATCCCCCAACGCCGCGCCATCGGCGGAGGGGTGCATGTGCACGATATCCGTCCCCAGGGCGACGTGAACCGTGATCGGCACCCCGAGCGCCGCCGCCTGCGCCAGAAGACTCACCTCGGCATGGGGCGCTTCCGCCTTCAGAAGCCGCGCTCCAAGGGCGGCGCCCAGGCCGATCCGGGCAGCGGCGGCCTCCGAGGCGGCAGCGTTGAAAAACTCCGCCGTGTCGCGCGCCATCCCGAAGCGGCCCAGCGGCAACTCGCTCTCCACGTCCTCGGAGGTCGCGCCAAAGAGGGCAATTTCGAGGTCATGGATCGCGCCAGCCCCATGGATCGCCACCGCCGACAGGTAGCCCCGGCGCATCAGGTCGATGAGGATGGGCGCCAGGCCACACTTAATCACGTGGGCACCCATCGTGAGGACGACCGCCCGGCGCAAGCGCACTGCCTCGGCCAGGGCGGCGACGGCCTCGCGAAAGGTGTTGCCCGCGAGAATGCGCGGCAGCGACGAGAGCAGGTCGGCCACGCTCGCTCCGGGTGCCAGGGGCGTGGCAAAGTCTTCCACGGATACCTTGCTCCGGCGCTCGCAGATGGGGTAGGTGTTGAGTGACGAGAGGTCGATCTCCGGGAGAGACCGGGAAGGAGGCTGATTGGGCATTACCACTCCGCTCTGAACGCAGCGCCGACGCCGAACTGCCCATCCACGGCGGCCACATCGAGCACGAAGCCCCGCGGGAGGAAGAGGCGGGCGCAGGGGTTGAAATGCGTGCCGTCATACTCCAGGATGGCCGTGCCCATCGGGTGTACGGGGGCGGCCACGGCAAAGAATCCCCGCTTCAGGATGCCGTTTCCGCCTCCGGCAGAGACTTGCAGCGGCTGGTACAAGCCATTTACACGGAAGTGTTTGCTGACGACGCCATAGTAAGAGCGCGTGTACGGACCCTCCGCAAGCGTCGCGAACGCATCTATCACCCCCAGCGACACGGCTGGCAGCGTCTCCTGCTCGCGCAGCAGGCGCACCTTCATATTGACACCGGCGTGTGTCTGATACTCCCCCGGACTCGTCGGATCTACGAAAGTCACCCCCACTTCAAGGCTCTCCAGCGGGCTGTAGCTTGCTCCGAGCAAATTCCAGTGGGGCTGGTGGTGAAGCGTGAAGGCATAGCGGCTCCGTCCCAGGGTGTCCGCGGATGGCGTGAGCACATGCCCGACGGGCCCAAGGAATGATGGCGTGGCCTCAGCCAGGGTTGGCAGGAGCAAGCCTGCCCCCAGGAAGAGGGCTCTCCAAAGGCAACGCACAGAACAACCTCCTTCCGCCACGCGGCCGTTCCGGCGCCGCCTGGCGGCCGCCATACCCATGAAGACGCGGACCGGGTGCAGGAGAGGCACGCGCCACGCCTTCCCCGAGGCACAGGATCCGAGGTGCGGCTCAAGAGGATCCGGAGGCCGCCGGCCGCGGCGCGACCAGGAAGCGGGCGAGCAGCTGCAATTCTTCACCGGGGAAGCCGGGCGAGGGTCCCCAATGCTCTCCCGGGCGACCACCCGCGCATAGACCCCAAGCGTTCCGGTATCTTATCGATTGTAGCACAAGGAAACCCGGCGGTCAAGCGTCCGTAAGCGTGCCAATCTTCTCACGCATGTTGCGCCCGGGGATGGGGCGCGTGCGTTGCACCCGGGCCAATTGCACGCCGGCATCGATCCCACGGATGAAGGGGACGGACGCGGATGGAGAGAGCGGGCACTATCAGTCCCCATGGGCGCGGATGTGAAGGCCCGGGCGACGCCCATCCACCCTTGCCTGTAGGGCTTCACCCGCAAGCCGCGCGGGGGTTTACGTCCGCGTCAGCCAAGATGCTGACCGAGCGTGCCACAAAAAAACCGTTTCATCTACGGGAAGGAGAAGGGGGGTAAGTAATCGAAACTAACGCACAAAAACGCGTCCTGGCACACGCCCGGTGCCTGGACACGCTTTGCACCGACTGCACCCGGGCAGGATACGGGGCCGTCTCTCCTATGCCTGGCGCCTGCTTCCGCGACCGCTATTGCCGCGAACCGCCGGTCCGTCGGGCGTGGCGGGAGAGACACAACCGCGCACGCGATACCTGCATGGGAGGCGCACCATGATCTTTGTGAGGAAGCTCGGCGAAGACGAGCATCAGGAACTGAGACGCATGACACGCCAGGCCATTGGCCGGGTCAGCCTCCGCGCCCACATGATCCTTCTCTCCGCGCAGCGGCGCTCCGTCCCAGAGATCGCCACGCTCTTCGATACCAGCCATGCTACTGTGCGCTTCTGGATCGAGCGTTTTCAGGAACGAGGCTGCCATGGGCTCTACGATGACCCGCGCAGTGGCCGGCCGCGCAAGGGGCAAGCCAACGCCATGTGAGCGAGAGGCGCGAGTGAGAGGCCGGCGCGCCGCCACTCGCGCCCTCCGCGCGTTTACCCGCTCCGCTGATTGGGGTGGAGCTTCTCGCAGGCATCGCGGTAGGCGGCATATGCCTCCTGGTATTGCTGCTGCACTCCCCCGTTCGGCGTGAACGTTCGTGCGGCGCGGTAGCACCATTCGCTCGCTTCAGCAAGCGATGCATGGCGACCCGCGCCCGTCGCCGCGAGCATGGCCGAGCCGAGAGTCGCGGCTTCGGTCACCTCGGGCCGCTCCACCGGGAGCCCGCACAGATCGGCCTTCACCTGCAGCCAGAGGTCGCTGCGCGCGCCTCCGCCAATCGATCGGATCCGCTCCACGCGCAGACCTGCCTCCCGCAGGAGCTCCAGGTTCTCCCGTAGGCTGAATGCAATCGACTCCAGGATCGACCGGTAGAGGTCGGCGGCAGTGTGTGAAAGCGAGAGCCCGCAGAACGCGCCACGCGCCCCTGGGTTTGGATGGGGCGAGACCATGCCGTCGAAATGGTGCAGCATGACGACACCCCGGCTGCCAGGAGGCACGGCGGCGGCCATCGCATCCAGCTCTGCCATGCTCTTCCCAGGCGCGAGCTCGCGGCGAAACCAGTCCAGGACGAGTCCGGCCGTCTTCGAGTAGGCGAGCACGAAGTGGCATTCGGGGATCGGGAAACGCCCGCCGAGGAGTCCGGGCGGCATCGGCTCCGGCAGGCGCCGGGCGAGTGTCACCAGGGCCAGGCAGGTGCCGGTCGTCTCCGAGAGGATCCCCGGGCGGCAGTTGCCCGCGCCCAAGGCGCCGGCATACTGGTCGTTCGTTCCGACGACCACCAGCGTCTCTGGCGAGAGGCCCCACTCGGCGGCCACCTCCGGGCGCGCGCGCCCCACGATGGTTCCAGGAGGCTGAATGCGCGCCAGCTGCGCCCGGTCAGTCTCGGCCGCGGCGAGCGCCGCGCGAGAGTAGTCCGGCGAGTCATAGGCGTAGAGGCCCGTGCTGGCTGCCGTCGAGGGGTCGGTCACTGCTTCGCCGGTGAGGCGGTAGTTCAGATAGTCGGGCAGCAGCAGGTAGCGGCGGGCTCTCTCCATCGCCCTGGGGCCGTGGCGGCGTAGCCACAGGATCTTGGGCGCCACCGCGATCGCGTTCATGCCGCTCGCCAGCTCGGGCGCTCCCAGGGCAGCCACGCGCGCGCCCAACTCCTCCGCCTCCGCCGCTGCCCGGCTGTCATACCAGAGGATCGCCGGGTGAAGCGGGCGATCCGTGGTGTCCAGCGATACGAACGTCTGCCCCTGGCTGGAGATGGCGAGCGCGGCAACCGGCACACCCGCCTCGGCGATCGCCTCCCGCGAAGCGTCTCGCGCCGCCTCGTAGATCCGCGTGATCGGGATCTCCGCGCGACCCTCGGGCGAGACGGACGGCGCGTAGGTCACATGCCCCTGCCCCATCCGCCGGCCAGATTCGTCGAACACCCCCGCCTTGGCGCCCGTGCCACCGATATCAAGCCCGAGATAGGCCGGGCAAGCAGGCGACGGCGCGCGCCGGGCGCTCACAGCGAGACCACCTTCCAGCCCATCAGCGCTCCGAACGCGGCAATCTCGTCGATACCGCTCGAATCGGTATAGACGAGGGCAGCATGGTGCGTTCCACCCAGCTCGCTATAGCGCTGCAGGAACGCGCCGATCTCCCCGGCCGGGCGGATCCACCCGCGCACGGAGTCCTCGAAGCGGTCTTGGCCTTCGGGCTCGACCACCTCGACGAGGGCGGTGATCAGGGTATAGCTCTCATCCGGACCCGGGACCAGATCCACCCAGAGCGCCTGCCCCGCTTTCAGCCGGCCGGCGGCGATGACGGCGTCGCCCACGTCGGTCCACGGGAAGGGGCGGGCGACCAGCTTCGGCTTGCCTGCAACCAGGTTGAGGTTCACCTCCCCCATGTGGCTGAGGAAGATGCGATTGCCCGCCCAATCAGGGCAGAACATCTCGGTGAAAGTCGTTTCCGGATACCGGGTGGCGAGTGCGCCGACGAGCGCCGCGGTGAGCACATCCCCTTCTCCCGCATACCCGATGCCGCGCGCCATCGCCTTGCTTGCCTCCAGGAACGGCACGGTTGGCAAGCCGGAGGCACGATCCACATCCAGGAAGTTGACGGTGAACGCCGACAGCTTCTCGCTCTCGATCCACCGGCGCACGGCCAGGCCCGCGCGCACCGCTTCACGATGGGCGCCCAGAGCCAGGCCCTCCGTTTCGCACGCCGTCAGGTCCCCGGCCACCTCGGCATCCACCTCTTCCTCGGTGATCTCGCAGAGGCGCTCCCGGATCGTCTCCGGTTCGCAGGGCACGGTCTCCACGCCAATCGTGGCGCGCAGGCGCTCGGGAGGCACGGCGAAGTCGCCCATCCCCCGGAAGGGCTGGCCAATCCGGCCAACGCGCGCCCGGCGCAGAGCGGAAACAAGGCTCGATGCGTTTGCCCACCGCACCACCCGCGGTAGAACATCAGAGTGCTCCCAGTGACCGGCCTCCACCCGGAACGGCTTCTTCAGGCGCAGGAGCAGGTTGCACAGGTCCTGCACGCCATGGATGCCGTGGTTCTCCATGATCGCTTCCGGCGATTGGTCCGGCCCGAAAGCATACGCCGGCGTGGTGTCGAGGACGATGATTGGCAGCGGGGTGCGCGCCAGCACCGGCGCCGACTCCAGCGAGGGCGAATAGGCGACGTGGAGCGTGAGGATGGCATCCACGCCCGCCTCCTCGAAGCCACGGACGGCGGCGGCGAACTCTGCTTCCAGGCGGCAAAGGGGAGCCGGCTGGACCTCCAGACCCAGCCGGCCCAACTCGTCGGTGATCTGCCGGACGAACCGCTCGCCTGCACGCCGGGCTTCCGGAAGGGCGCTATCGTAGAGCGCCAGATAGAAGGGCAGAAGGCCCACCTTGGCTGCGCGTCGCATCACCGCGTACTCCTCTCGCAGGTATCCAATAGGCGATGGGGCCGCCCTCGGGCGGTTGGCCGATAGCGGCCAGAGCCGGCACTCTGTCGGCATTCCCCGAAAGCGTGCTCTCATTCCGTCGGACCGCGCCCAGGGGCTATGCGATCTCGAAGCCAACCTCCTGGAGCAGGCGCGCGCCATTGCCCCAGAAGACATCCTCGACCTCTTCCCGAGTGAGGCCGATCTCCTCGGCGGCGCGGCGAAAGGCATCGATCTCCTCGTACATGAAGAAGGAGAGCCGCTCTGCCTCTTCGCCCTCCACCTCGCGCATGTTCGGATCGCCCGAAACGTCGCCATAGAGCCCCTTCGGCACCAGGTTGATGTAGGCACCCGACTCGCAGATCCGGCGCATGCGCATCCGCACGATGGGCAGATCGCTGCCGAAGAGGATCCGTTTCGAGCCGACCGCCTGGATCAGGCGTTCGAAGACCCAGGGGTTCGTGTTGGCGCTGATGTCGAAGCGCATGCGCCGGGTGCGGCGCAACACCTCGAAAGCGTTGCCCACGTCCTCGGGGCAATAGGCCCGGCCCACGTGGGCGATGATCACCTTCGCGTTCGGATAGCGCTCCTCGATCTGCAGCATCTGCGCCAGGTTCACCGGGTCGCGCAGGCGCTTCGGACGCGGCAGGTGGAGCATCACGATCCAGCCGTTCCGGTCCAGCACTTCCAGTTGGTGGGGCGGGAGGAAATCGAAGATGCGGATCTCCCCCGCCGGGATGTACGGCTCGGCGAGGCTGAGGTAGACTTTGATCCCCAGGAATCCGCCGGCGAGGACGCGCTCTTCCAGCTCCGCACCGCTCCAGCGCGGCGTCGCAAAGAGAAGCGCCGGCAGGGAGTGTTCCGCCGCGCTCCTCCGGACATAGGCGTTCCCGGCCTCAATGTCATCGACGGGATCGACCGCGTTCCCGAAGATCACCGGCAGGATGCGCTTTCCCGGGAAAAGGAGCCGGTAGCCCTCCAGGTGGTCTTCAATCGAGTTGCTGCTGGCCACCCGAGAAGGCCAAGTCACCGTCCGCCGGGGAGCCGTCATGACAGCGGATCGGGAGCGTTCCAGCCAGACGTGCGTGTGGATGTCGATGATGCGCTCTGGGAGGAAATCGCGCACGCGCTCGGCGTAGAACTTGCGGTCAACCTCCTTGACCTCAAAGAGCTGGCTCACGGCAGACCTGCCTCCGCGAGCGCCGCCTCGGGCACCATGCCCTGCTTCACCACCCGCAAGAGCGCGGACTGGAAACGCCGCGGGTCCTCCACCTGCAGGGCGTTGCGCCCGAAGACCACGCCGCGTGCGCCGTCGCTCACCTCGCGATGCGCCAGGCGCAGCGCATCAAGTGGCGTGGGCAGCTTGGCGGCGCCCAGCGCGAAGACGGGAATCGGGCAGCCGGCCACTGCCTCGGGAAAGGCGCGCGTGTGGAAAGTCTTGATCATGTCCGCGCCCAGCTCCGCGAGGATGCGGCAGCCGATCTTGACTTCCTGATGCATCGCCTCGGGGCTCTGCGTGTCGCTGTACGCCGGGAAGTACTCGCCGATGACGGGCAGGCCAAGCCGATGGCAATCGGCCGCCAGCTTCCGGAAGAGGGCCACGTTGCGCGCGTCGCGCTCCTCGCTCCCCGTCTTCAGGGTGAGCGAGACGAGCGCAACGTCCACCCCGAGCGCGGCCGCTTCTTCCGCGGAGAAGGCCTCCACCGCCGGCGCTTCGTTGTAGCCCCAATGGAAGCAGTACACCGTAGCCCAGTTGAGGCGCCCAACGATCAGAGGGGCGCCCTTCTTCGCGAAATGCTCTCCCACGTGACGGATCATCCCCGGGCTGAGCAACACCCCGTCCACCTCCGGGTGGATCTTTGCTACCGTCTCGCGCAGATCCACCATTCCGGGGATGGGGCCGTCGAACTCGCCGTGGTCACAGGCGATGATCACCGCGTTGCCGCCGGCCAGCATCCGCCGCATCTTGATCTCTACCGCATTCATCGATTACTCCCTTGCCCTACTCCGCATGGTGCGCGATCCGCAGGTGGCGCAAGTCGCCCGCGAACCAGGCCCCCTTCCAGCCCTCACCGATCAGGGTGAAGCCGATATTGTAGGCCGGCATGGTCACAGGGAAACTCTCATCCCTGCCATTCACGGCGATTGTCAGCTTCTCGAAATCGTGGCGCACACGGATGGTTGACCAGGCTCCGGCCGGCACAGACAGCTCCGTGGGGCAGCTCACCGTGCTCCAATCCTCGGCCCGGAAGGTGGCGTGCAGCTTGCCCCCGACGATGCTCAGCCCCAGGCCGTTTTGGTGACCCACAGTGCGCGTGGTGAGCAGGCACTGGTCTCTGTCCGTCGCCGGCCTCACTTCTAGCTCCAGGGTGAACGCCCCGCGCCGCGGCAGCGCCTCGCGCGGCAGCTCCAGGTAGGTGCCAGTGCCATCAAACCGCAGGTAGGAGCCACCCTC
>DUUU01000654.1 GCA_012841485.1 Armatimonadota bacterium | reverse complement strand
GTGCGCCTTCGGGGACACACCAATCCTCTGCGCGAGAGTCGCGACCTGGCCCTCAATCTGCGCCTCATCTCCCGTGAAGACCACTATCCGGTAGCCAAGGGCTTTCAGCCGCTGGCGCTTGGCGTTATCGGCGGCGGCCACGTAGTCCTTGTAGTGAGGCGAGCCATCGACGAAAATGACGATGTTCGGCTCGTAGAAAAAGTCCGCCGAGGCGATGGGTCTGCCGTCCTTCTCGCGCACCAGCTTCTGCGCCTCGTCGGGCAGGGGCAGGCCCGCGTCATGGATCTTTTGCAGCACCCTGCGCTCGAAATCCGACTGGCACTTCGCCAGGAGTTCCTGCAGGCGGTTGTTTCCAGGCCCATCGCCATTCGTGGGCGAGACCACCGCCGTCGCGAGCGATTTGAGGAACGGGAGCACGAGCGTGCGGTCGAGATGCGCGTGGTCGATCTGGTTATAGAAACTGCAGAGGCATTCGTAGCACGCCCGCTCGCAGCCCTGCTCGCCATCGTGCAGGATCTCGCGGGCTCGCGCTACGATACCTTGGAACCTTTCGGTATCCACGAGCGCCTGGACCACGCCGGTGCCGCCCTCCTGGGTCTCGTAGAGGATGACGCGGTACCCGGTGGCGGAGCCCGGCGTGCGTGCGAGGAAGCCCGCGACCTCGCTCTCATCCACGTCCAGGCTGATTTGCACGCCCTGGAGCAGCGCATGCAGCAGCGTGACGTAGAAATCGTACGCCCGGTTGGCAGGCACTCCCTCGGGGAGAGGGCACTCGACGATCACCACGTCGTGCTGCGAGTCGGTAAACAACACGATGCGGCGCACGATGTCGTCTGGAGTGCCGCCGCGCGGGCAACGCCCATCCGAATTGGACGCGGTGTGGTTCTTCACACTCTTTTCGCCGAAGAGCCAGCGGTGGCATGCTTTGCAGAGGATGAAGCCCTGCTGCGCCTCCTCTATCTCGCTCTTGCGCGTGCCTTTGTTGATGACAATGATGCGCCCATTATGCTCGTAGGTGAGCTGCATCCGCGGCTGGCCAGCAACCGTCACTTCGTAGGTGATGCCTCTACTGCCCGGCTGGTGGTACTCCTCGATGAGGTAGCCCAGGCGGGTGCGCTCCTCTTCATCCGCGGTGATGTTCTTTCTCTTCCGCGCCCACATGTCGGGGAATGCAAGGGCATGCTCGTTCGGGTGGACCCCTGCCAGCGATTGCCCGCACTGCGCGCACGCGGCGCGGTTTGCCTCGTTTTCACCCAGATACGCCGCGCCACAGTGAGGGCAGATGAGTAGCCGGTCGAACTCCGGCGCGTTTCCCTTGGTGTGAAGGCGAGCGCCCGTGACCTCATAGCGGTTTCCGCGGTAGTAGATGCTGTTGCCTGGGGCATACTCGCTCAGGGCGATCACCGGGTCGCGGCTGAGCGTCTCCTCGCTCTCGTAGAAGGTGACGGCCGCCAACTTCCTGGGGAAGGCGTAGTTGGGCAGGAACCCCTGCGAGCCAAGGTAGCGGTAGGTGTAGAAGTCGTCCCTCCCCTCGCGCATCTCCTCCAGCTTCTGGGCGATGATGTTATGGCGCTGCTCGAGGCCCACGTTCGCGTGCTGGTGGACCAGGCGGTCATGGATCTCCTGCGCCTCCTGGAGCAACTGCCCATACTCGGTGCGCCAGGGGTTGAAGGCCGAATCCAGGGCCTCGGCGAAGCCGTCGACGGTGCTGGCAATGAACCCGTCGGTCAGCCACTGGAAGTGCTCTCGCTCCTTGGCAAAGGCATCCTTCACCGCCCCGATGATCGCGGAGCGCTGCTGCTGGATCCGGGCCTGAAACTCCTCCTTCAGGTCGGCGAAGAATGGGTAGCCGTCGGTGTCCACATCCAGAATCTCGCACGGGCGCGATGGCAGCCGTAGGCGGGTCGTCTCCAGCACGAGAGAGTGGATATGACTCTCTATGAGCGCCTTGTTATCCAGCAGGAAGCGGGGCGCGCCGATCTTCCCGGCAATAATCCGCCCGGGGAAGCGGTAGAAGTACTGGTCGTGTGGACCCCGGTGCGTGCCCACGCCGCAGAACGTCTCGATCACCGAGGGCTGGCCCTTCCGGCCGACGCGCCCGGCGCGTTGCGCGTAGTTCGACGGGCTGGGAGGCACATTGCGCAGGTACACGGCCGACAGGTGGCCGATGTCGATCCCTAGTTCCATCGTCGGTGTGCAGACGATGGCGTTCAGAGAGTCATTGCGGTTGCGGAAGCGGCTCTCGATCTCTTTGCGCTGGGTGCCGGTGATCTGCCCGCTGTGCTCCGCCGCCTCGACGCGCACGCTGGCATCCAGGGGGCGGGTGTACTCCTGGAAGAAGTAGTTGCTGGCGAAGTCTTTCTCCTGCAACGAGAGGCCGTAACACGAGCTCCCCGTGCACAAGTTCAGCTTCTCGAAGTGGTGGACGGTGCCGCACTTGAGGCAGACCAGGTGACGGGTGGTGTTGGGGTTGGAGACCTGCAGCCCGAGGAGTTCCCAGTTCACCATCAGGATCTTGCCTACGCCCCTGACCGCGTGCGGGGCCAGGTAGCCGGCCTCGCACAGCTTGGCGACGACGGCAGTGACGATCTTGGCGGCTTCTTCGGCATCCACCCTGAGCACCTGCCGCGTCCAGATGAGCGGGCCGCTGCGCGTGCTGGAGAGGCGGAGCACCCTTGCATGCCTAGTCTCGCTGTTGACCTCGTCGCTATAGCCGATGGGCGCGCTGCCGTAGCCGCTCCCGTGGAAGAGGCAGCGCTCGTCCAGGTAGTTGATCACGTCCTCCTGGAAGTGATCGAAGCGCAGCAGCGACTCGTGGTTGATGGCCGACTGCTTGCGCATGATGTCGAGGAAGCCCCGCAGGTAGTCGAAGCGCGTGTCGGGGTCCAGGGCGCAGACCGCTGGCACGTCCTTCCAGAAGTCTTCGGATTCCGCACACCGGTCGAGGCCGTTATACACCACCAGCAGCAGGCCCACATCCTCCAGGCTCTGCTGGTTACGGTTTTGCGTGCGAAACAGCTCTTCCAGCGCGCCGTACTGAAGGTATTGCCGGTACTTTTTTTCCGTCGTTGGGTCAACCGCAAACATCCCCGCCGCCGAGCGCGAGAAGCTCGGGGTGACGTTGTAGTGGTTGAACACGTCCAGGACGCGCCGGCCCACCTCGTGGAGCCCCATCCAGGATCCCGATCCCTCAACGTGCCCATCCTCCACGAGCGCCTGGTAGAGGCCCCGCCGGAAGAGAAACCGCCGTTCCAGGCTGTTGATGTGCGCGGCCTGTAGCGCGGTATCCTGGCGATTGTCGGAGAAGGCGATGATCTTGCGCTCGCCCTCCGAAAGGTTGCGCAGCGTGCTCCCTACCAGCACGTCGGTGCCGGTGGAGCGGCCCACGGTGCCGAAGGTGAAGAGTTTGGTGAACTCACGCACGCGGCGGTCGTAGAAGACGCCGCAGGAGGGGCAGAAGAGGAACGGGAAGGCAACCTGCGCCACCTCCAGCTTCTCGGGGCAGTCGCAGGCCGAGTCCAGCTTGTTGCACGCGGGACAGTAGGTGCGAGCCTGCGGCAGGAAGGGGAGGTAGTTGCTGCGCACCTTCCCCCTGGGGGTGTGCCAGGCTTCCGGAACCGGTGCTTTGTCGGCCTTCCCGGGACTGAGGTAGGCGGGAGTGCCTTGCGTCTCCAGCGCATCCATGTCGCGCGGGGCGAGGGTGCCATCCTCTTGCACATCCACGCAGTAGAACTCCTGCCCGCAACTGCGGCAAAACGCCAGGGGAAAGGTGGGCCGCTCCATCTCCTTGCGCGCGCACGCCGGGCAGGTCGTTTCGCCGCGATCGTTTAGATGGGGTGCCTGGGGGGTGAGGCAGCTGGTAATTGTGCGCCCTTGCGAGAAGAACGCGTGCAGCTTGGGCACGAAGCGGGGCTGCTGCTCACCATAGACGTCCACCGTCGCGGCTGTGCCCGTCAGCAGCGCCGCCATCAGTTCGTTGAGGCATTCGCTGACGCCGGCTCCGGGGCGGTGTGCCTCGCGATAGGCGCTGAGCAGATCGGAGAGGGGGGCGGCACCCTCGGCCAGGCGCTTCTCCAGGAAGTAGAGGGTGGGATGGTTGCGCAGCAAGATCCCGAGGCCCTCGCGGGTCTTCTCGGCGGGACGGAGCTGCCGACCCACCAGGGCTTCCGCCAGCACCGCGGCCTGCTGGATCGTGGACTCTGCCGGCTCGCCCTCGTCGGTCGTCTCCCAGCGGAACTCCTCCACCATCTGCCGGGTGACCAGCACGCTCGCGGGGAGGGGTTCCGGGGTGATCTCCGGTACCGGGATGACGTGGTCCTCCTCGCGGATCACGTCCTCCCTGGCGAAAGGCTCCCCGAAGAGACGCGTGGCAAAGTCGGCGATGATCTGGCGGGCGTCTTCCCCCGCGCCGCTCTGCACCGTGGCGCTGGTGCCGATGCAGTGCAGCTTCCCGATGGTGTCGGTGTGCTGCTTCAGGCGGCGGATGAGGCAGGCCACGTCCGCGCCGCGCCTGCCGGTGTAGGTATGCACCTCGTCCAGGACCAGGAAGCGCAGCACCCCGGCGTGCTCCGGGGGGAAGAGGGTGCGGTCCTCGAAGCGGGTGAGCAACAGCTCCAACTGCGCGTAGTTGGTCATCAGGATGTCCGGGGGCGTCTCCCGGATCTCCTGGCGCGTCAGCAGCTCGCAGTCATACGGTTCCGCCCGGCCCGCCGTCCGCTTCACGTACTCCTGCGGAGTGGTGTACTCGCCCGAGGGGAAGGCGTCGGGCGTGTCGCCGGTGTAGAGCGCGATCTTCAACCCCGAACCGTGAAGCCGCTTCGCGAAGTCCTCGTACTGGCTGTTGGCGAGGGCGTTCATCGGGTAGATGATGACCGCCTTGATCCCCGCCATGCCCTGCTGCCGCAGGCGTAAGCATTCGCTGACGATCGGGATGCCGAAGCAGAAGCTCTTGCCGGACCCGGTGCCCGTCGCCACGATGGTGTTCCTGCGCTCGATCACGTTTCGGATACAGGCGCTCTGGTGGCTATAAAGCGCCACCGGCGCTGCGGTGCGATTGCCCGCCTCGGCGGTGAAGACCTTCGGCGTCTCCGGATGGATGCCCAGCCCAATCAGGTCGTTCCAGGAGTCGCCCCGCCGGAAGCGCCGCGAGAGTTCGATGAACGGTTCCTTCCACAGGAGCGTGCCGCCGTCTACCTTCTCGCCCACCCAGTCGCGGATCGTGGGGTTCTTGAACTGCTGGAAGGTGTGCACGAACGTCTTGTAGGCATTGCGGACTTCGTTCAGCACCTCAAATGGATTCATGGCCCTCTCTCCCCGCCAGTGACGTGCCGATAAAGGTTGGTACGTATTAGAAACTTGTCAGTTCACCAAATGCCTTGATGGCATAGGCATCCGTCATTCCTGAGATGTAATCCATGATGGCCTGGCGGTAATCGCGCTCCTCGCCCAGGCGGTAGAGGATCTCGTTTCCTAGTTTGCAAGAGTCCTCGCGCGGGTTGGCGTCTGAATAACGCCAGAGCCAGTCCCGAAATCCCCCGGCCAGGTTAGGATACAGCCGCGCCTTCTCCTCCACGGCCCGCAAAGTGTCGCGGCCCTGATACAGCCCGAGAAGGGTTTTGAACAGCGATTGAATGATCAGGCGGGCGTAGTCGCGATAGATGCGAAGCCGCTCATGTTGGTAGATGTGCTCCTGGCTGAACTTTCGCAGCCTTTTCATCAACTCGAACTTCAAGGCGGAGAGCCGGATACCCTTCTGCGGATCACTATGGGTACAGAGGTCGATGATGAACTCGTGCATCACGACCGTGGTGTTCAGAGCCTCGAGGGCGGATCCGAGCACATCCCGCGCCATGTGCTGTAGCTCGGCCAATTGATCCTCAGTCAATATGGAGAGCGTGAGCGCATCCTCAATGTCGCGGCCTAGGTAGGCCACCTTGTCCGCGACCTTCACCACGCATCCCTCCCACGTGAAGGGCGGAACGGCACTCGCCTCCGTAAGCTCCTCCAACCGAATGGCTTCATCTCTCGGGACGAGCGCTTCGTCATCGACCTCTCCGCAGTGCGAGACGATTCCGTCTCGCACCGCGTAGGTTAAGTGGAGGTTCTGTTCGACCCCGGCATCATCCGGCAAAGTCTCGCACTTGTCCACGAACCGGAGGCTGTTCCGCTCATGCCAGAAAGTGTCGCCCAGGTTCTCCCGGGCGATTTCGCGGAGGATCTCCTCTCCCGCGTGCCCAAAGGGAGCGTGACCCACGTCGTGGCCTATAGCGATGGCAGCGGTCAGTTCGGTGTTCAGCCCCAGAAACTCGGCTATCGTGTGGCTCACGGACGCGACATGGCTAACGTGCTCGATCCGTGTGCAGATGTGGTCGTTGCTCGTGGCAAAGAAGACCTGTGTCTTATGCTTCAGGCGACGGTACGCCGTGCAGTGAAGGATCCGGTTGTAGTCGCGCGCGAAGGGGCTGCGGATATCATTCGGCCTTTGATACAACTCCTTCAGGCGGCTTGTGGCAACTTTCCATTTGGGGTTAGATTCGGCCATGCGCTCGCCCGCGAATTTGCCGGGTTCCATGGCGGTGCATCCTCCCTATACCAGAGCGGTCCTCTGCCGCATTGCACACTCTAGTGGCTCCCGTCAATGCCCCCCGTACGGTTCCGGCATCAGGCGCTCACGCTCCAGCCGCGCCCACGCGTCCAGCACCAGCCGGCGCGTGCGGTACTCCCCGTACAGTCGCTCCTCCTTCTCCTTCAGCACCCGGAACGTCTCGCTCGGGAACTCCAGCGCCGGTTTTTCCGGCAGCAGGTGTGGCCCGCTGCACGTGGGGTCCTCCCAGGGGTCCAGGATATCCTCCAACTCCCTCTCGCTCAGGCCGTGCGGGTCGAGGATGTAGCGCAACTGCTTCCGGTTCAGCCCATACAGCCGGGCGTAGTAGGCGTCAAGTTCGGCGCGCAGGACCGCCCGGCGCTCCTCATCCCACTTGAACGGCGGCAGCGGGCAGCCATCCGGCGCGATCTCCGCCCACTCCGGTGGTGCCCACTCGTGCCCGCCGGTCGCCTGCCGGTTCTCCTCGTGCTGCCGCTTCAGTATACGCCGCAGCGTGTCATCCGCATCCCGCCACACGTCATCGGCGAACGGCTTGATGTCCCAGGCGGTGTAGACCAGTTCGAGGACGCGCGGCACGATGAAGCGCCGCTCTTCCGGCGTGTAGGCCGCCGGCGGCAGCAGCGGAAGCTGCTTGAGGATAAAGAAGCCGAGTGACGTTCCACCCACCTTCTGGCGCGCAGTGTAGTCCATCACAAGGGCATCGGCATTGCCCAGAAAACACCCTGCCAGCAGCCCCGAAATGTCACCATCAAACATGACCAGTGGCGCATTGTTCCCCACTCCCACGCGCGGCAAGAGGCTGAAGATGGCGGTGCGTTTGTCTGTAGAACGCGCGATGTCGCGGAAGCCGAGGAGCCAGCCCCGGTTCCACCCGGCCGCGTCCAGGCGCGACTGCACCGCCTCGCTTGCCACCCAGTAGCGTGGCGTCACGGCGAAGGCCGGATCCGCCTTCTCCGCCGGCAGGCAGTCGCGCGTCTCCCGGCCCGCGTAGGTGGCCCAGCGGTGCTCGAACTGGTGCAGCAGCTTCGCCTCGTAGAGGGGGAGGAGACCCGGCCCCGGTTCGGTGTGGAACAGGCCGCTGTCATTCGTCATATGGAGCATCGCCATGAACCGGATGCCCCATGGGTTCTGGCCGGTGCCCTCGTTCACCAGCACCGGCACGCGGCGGTAGATCGCCGTGGTCAGCTCCGCGTCGGCGCGGGTGCGGAAGATCGGGCAGGTGCGCGTGTTCGGGTTGAGGAGGGCCAGTTCCGCGGCGGAGAGCGCGAAACGGCGCTTGGGGTCGCGCGCGTGCTCGGCATCGTGGCAGAAGAACGCCAGCGCCGCCCGCGGTGACTGCGCGCCAGTGATGGTGAGCAGGCAGAACTTCATTCGGCTATCCACCGCCGGGAAGAGCCGCTCGCGGTTCTCGAAATCAAACAGCGATACCAGCGCCTGCTTGTCGTTGAGGTCAGCGAAGAACCGCTTGTAGGTGTCATCGGTGGCGATCCCCGTAGGCACGATCACACCGGAGCGACCGTGGGAGTTGATGAGACAGTGCGCCAACTCCGCGAAGAGGGCATAGGTGTTCACGTCGCCGAGGCCGGTGAGCGGGAAACATCCGCTCTCCCGGACAAACTCCGATGTGGCCTCAGCCGCCCGTTTCGCGGCATCGAAGCGGGCAATGCGCGCGCGCTTGCGGGCATCCGCGGCGTGCCTGTACTCGCCGATACGCCGCTCGCGCTCGGCTTTGTTGCGGGCCCCCACGATGTAGGGGTCATCCGCCCAGTGCTCCTTTTCCTGCAGCTTGATCCGCTCCCAGGGCGGATTGCCAAGCACCACGTCGAAGCCGCCGTCCTCGAACACGTCGGGGAACTCCAGGTGCCAGTGGAAGAAGCGGTGTTTCGTGGCCAGTTCGGTCACCGCCCCCAGGAGGCGGCCGTCGATGATGTCGCGCTCCCGGTAGTCGCGCAGGCGGGCGGTGGTGGGCACCTTCGGGTCGTCGGCATCGGTGAGGGGGGCGAAGAAGGCGGCGGTCCACAGGTCGCAGGCAATCTTGTCTTTGCGCCAATCGGGGCGCTGGCGAAACTCCTGGAAGCTGTTTGCCTTGCGCTGCACCTCCTCGGGAGTGGTCTCCAGGGCGTCGGCGAGCTGGCGGAACTGGTCGCCGTAGCGCCGCAGGTGTTCGACGACCGGCTGCGCGTCGAATGCGAGGGTGGCTTGCCCCTCACGCTCCTGCTTGTTGCGCTTCTTGAAGGAGGCTGCCACCGCCGTGTTGTCGCCGGTGACGGGGGTGAAGGCCGCGTCGGGGATGCCCTGTTCGAGCGCCGCCGGGTCCAGCACGCCGATCAGGCTGTTGCCGCAGCGGATGTGCCCGTCGAGGAAGTTGAGGGGCAGGTCTTGCACGCAGGCGTTGATCCAGAGGGAGACTTTGCACAGCTCGACGGCCATCGGGTTCAGGTCGACGCCATAGATGCAGTGCGAGAGCACGTCGCGGCGGGCCTTGCGGACCTCGGCCTCGGGGGGATATTCGTCGCCGGTGCGCACAATCGCCAGTTGCTGGCCGAGGAAGTTGGTGGCGGCGGTGAGGAAGGCGCCGCTGCCGCAGGCCGGGTCGCAGACGCGGAGCGCCAGGATCGCCTCTTCCGCCGCTTGCTGCTGTTCGGGCTTCAATGACGTTAGCGTCAGGGGCTGTTTGATGGGGAGCTTGAGCGCCTCGCGCACGCGCTCCTCAAAGACCGGCTTGAGCGCGGACTCGATCAGTGGGTTCACCAGTTGCGGGGGCGTGTAGTAGCTCCCGCTCGTCTTGCGCCCGGAGCCACGCGGGTCGAGGATGAAGCGGTTGGCGGGAACGGGTTGGCCGTCGATCTCTTCGCGGGTCGTAGTCACCCGGGGGGTGTATTCCAGCAGGCTCTCGTAGATGCTGCCGATCTCCTCCACGCCCAGGTCGGCATAGCTAATTCGCTGGAGCACGCGCCCCTTCTCAATGAGCGTCAGATACCGGATAGCCTTCAGCAACTCGCTGTTGCAGCAGGTGAGGTCGTTCAGCCTACCGATCTTCTCCGGCGAGAAGAGCGCGCCGTTATAGGGGAAGATCCCGAGTTCGGGCACGCCCTTTTCCACCATGCGGAAGGTGACCTTCAGGCCTTCCCACAGGTCGAGATGGGTATCGCGCGCCGGCACGCCCTTTTCGGCGCGCTCGCGCAGCGCGGTGATGGAGTACTCCTGGGCGTAGAGGCTGTTGCGCCCGGGCATCATCCCCCGCTGCTCGGCATAGAGGAGAAAGAGGATGCGGTAGATGACGTGCAGGATCTCGGAGTAGAAGTCGCGACAGGCCTGGTCATCGCGCTGGAGCTTGCCAATTAATTCTCCCTGCAAGAAGCCGTTGGCCAGCGCCTCGATGGCGTGCTTGACGTTCCCCTGTAGGTCGCGGCCCACGGCGATTCCGGTGGCGATGCAGTGCTCGTAGAAGTGCTCCAGGGGCGGCTTCCCCTCGGCATCGGGCAGGAAGCGCGAGGAGTGGCAGAGCCGGTAGAGGGCGAGGAAGTCGGAGAAGCTGCGCTCTTCCAAAATGTTCTGCAGATCGAACTCCACGTAGCCTTTGGTGTAGGTGTGGTGGAAGTCACGCAGCAGGCGGAGCGAGATGCCGTTGGTGACGATTCCCCAGGTCTCGTCGCGCGCGGCGTTGAGGTAGGCCTGGAGGGTATCGTGAGGGCTTTTGGCTCCGCGCCCGGTTCCCTCGCGGGCATCCAGCGATTGGGCGGGGGCCACCGTGTGGATGATTGGCGCGTGGTCGCCACTCCAGCCCCGGTGCGAGAGGGAGAAGCGCAGCTCCTCGCCACCCTCGATAGGCACGGTGACCGCCGAGCGGAGGTAGTGCGGCTCGAACTCCAGCAGGTGGAGGAAGGGGATGATCCAGCGCCGGCGAGCAGCGGGCAGGTCCAGCTCCCTGACGCGGGCGCGCACTGTCTCCCAGTGCTCCAGGGCAAGATTCCAGGCCGCTGTGATATCCTTCGCCAGCTCGGCGGGCTTGGGCTTTTGCCCATCTTGGGTGGTGAAGGAGTCCGGCTGCGCTTTGGGGTGGGCGACGCGCTCCTCGCGCAGCGCCTCGATGAACTGCTGGGTGAGGATTCCGCCCGAAACCGTGATGTTCTGCGTCTGTGCCATGGCTATCCCGGATAGAAGAGAGTGATCGTCAACAGGTCGGTGGAGGCCACCTCAAGCTGGTCCACGCCTTTTAGCCACTCCGGCAGTTGGGAGGCCTGTGGTGTCTCTGAGGTTGGTGCGGTATCGAGCCCCATAGGCTCCTCGCCATCCGTGCCCATCGCCCTCAGCCACTCCCGGCGCTCCGCCACGATCTCGGCTTTTCGCTCGTCCACCGCCCTGGCGATGATTGGTTCGAGGTCGTTCCGCTCGAGTAGGTCGGCGAGGGTTTTGCACACTTCGTCTGTTGTGCGCGTCTGCGGGCTTAATTTGGCGTTCAGCAGCGCCTCGGCCTGCGCGGAGGGAAGCGGGCGATCGGAGTAAACCGGCAGGACGAGAGGTATCAGCTCCTCGATAATGGACACCGGCTTGGTCTTCACCTGATAGCGCGCCAGCACGTAGAGGAGCGCCGTGACCTCCTCGACGTCCGGGGTGACGCGATAGGCGGTGCGCCCGTAGTGTCTTTCATGCCGGAACACGGAGAGCTTCACCACGTCGATGAGTCGGCGCACGAGCGGGTGGCCGAGGTCGAGAACGATCACTTCCGGGTCATCGAGGGCCACTTTTGGGTCGAACGTGGCTCTCTCCACCGTGTTATCGGTATCTGCCATTTGCAGGTTCGGTTCGTTGACCACGATGCGATAGGTGCCGTCGTCGTTCTCGGAGACGATGCACCCGAAGCGGCTGAGCGCGCTGTGGACAAACTCGCACACCTGTTCGGGCGAGGCCACGGTATCGTAGGTTTTGCGCAGGCGTTGCTGGACATCGGGCAGCTGAATATCGGTCTGGCCATAGAAGCTCTCGGAGTGAATGCGCTGCAACGCGTCGCGCGGGTAAAGCTCCAGGCCGTCATCCTCGCCGCCGGAGTCTTCAAAGGAGAAGGCAAGCTGGCCGTCTGGGCCGATTGGGGCAAGACCCTTGGCCTCCAGGATGCGGATGATCTCGCGCTCGTCGGCGAAGTAGGGGGGGCACCACCCGTACTCCGAGCGAATTGCCGCTGCTTTTTGCACGAGCAGGCGCAGCATGGCCATATCGAGGCGCTCGTCCATCACCAGGGTGCGGATGTAGACGACGGGCTCACGCTGGCCGAAGCGGTCCACGCGCCCGTTCCGCTGCTCGAGCCGGTTGGGGTTCCACGGAAGCTCATAGTGAATGATCTGCGCGCAAGCGTGTTGCAGGTTCACCCCCTCCGAGATGCAGTCCGTGGCAATGAGCACCGCCTTTTCTGCCTTTTCGAACTTGGCAAAGCCCTCGCGCCGCTGGCGTTCATTCATGTCGCCATGGAGGGTGTGTACCTCAATCCCCTTGAAAGCGGGGTGCCCGCGGATCTGTTGCTCCAGGTATTCGAGGGTGTCCTTATACTTGGTGAAGATGAGCACTTTGGGGTAGATGCGCAGCTGCTCGGGGAGCACCTCGGTGAGGAGCTTCTTCAGCTTGCTGTCGTGCTTCGGGGTGACCTTGCGCGCGGCCTCCAGTGCCTTGGCGATGAGCTCCAGCTCCGCGTCGATTGCTTCCGGGCTTCCATAGAGCATGCGCTCCACGCGCCGTCCGGCCTCTTCCTCATCGATGCGCTCGCCCGTGTCGGTATCCAGCACGTTCGCCCGGGCTACCTCGGCCGGCACCGTGGGATCTGCCTCATTGGCGTCTATTTCCAGGCGGTTGCGCCGTTGTTGGAGGCTTTCCTCGCGGCGCTTAAGCGAGCGGCGCAGCGCCTCTGGCGAGCTGAGGCCGCGCCTGTGAAGGTGGAGTACGGTCCACTGGGCGATATAGTAGTGCCGCGTGCCAAGCGCTGTTTCCATCACCGCCGCGCCGTACTCGCGGATCGCCTTGATGGCCTCCCGCTCCGCATTCCCGATCGGGACGATGATCTCTGCCTGGTCGCGTTCGGGGAAGGGGCTGGCCTGGCCATCGCCGCTGGAAAACCACTGTTCCAGGTCGCGCCGGCGCCTCTGGCAGACGTGCTTGCGTGCCACCTCGCGGTGAATTTGTGGCAGGTGGTCTGGGCCGCTGACCGCGCCCACATCGAGGAGGCGAAGCAGGCTGGCGTAGCTGTCGGTATAGCCGGAGTGGGGCGTTGCCGTGAGAAGCAGGAGATGATTCACCTTCTCAGACTGAGCCAGCTCCTGGGCGAACTTCCACCGCTCCATCTCCACCTCCTCGTCGGGAGTGTTTTGGTGCGGCTTGGCGACGCCATGCGCCTCGTCGATGACGACGATGTCCCACCGCTGGGCGAGGATCTGGTGCTTGATGGAGCTCTCCTTGGCATAGTCCACCGAGGTGATGAGAAACGGGTAGAACTCCCAGGGGTTGGCCCCAACGGGGAGCTCGCGCTCCATTTGACGGCGGTGGCGGGAGGAGATGATGCGCGCGTCCAGATGGAAGAAGCGACGGAGCTGCTCGCGCCACTGCTCGCGCAGGTTAGCCGGGCAGATGACGAGGAGGTTGCGTGCTCGTTGCCGCGCGAGGAGCTCGGTCACGATCAGCCCCGCCTCGATCGTCTTCCCTAGGCCGACGTCGTCGGCGATGAGCAGGCGGACACGCGGCATGTCGAGCGCCATCACCACGGGTACCAGCTGGTAATCGGTGGGGATGACGCTGCTGCGCTGCAGGCTGAGGAGCGGGGCCGTGCCGTGCAGCATCGAGAGCCGGTAGGCGCGCAGGAGCAGGTCGTTAAACTGGGGCGTGCCAACCCGGTTGGGGTCTGGCCGCTCCAGCTGGCCGCGCTTGATCTCTTCTAAAGGGATATAGAATTGATGTTGCTCGGTGTCACCTCCATCGATGCTGGTGACATACGCTATGTTCTTGCGAACGTCATCCACGCGCCAAAGGCGGTGACGGGCGCGGATGACATTTCCGGGCGACGGGGTGATCTGGTTCATGCTCATCTCCATCAGCTTGCAGGCGCAGGACACCGGTGGGCTTCATGTGGCACGGCGTCACCAACTGGGTGCTGGTCGTGGCGTGAATCGGCGCAAGCTGGGTCGCCTGTCAAGCAGAGTGTGGCGTGAAGAGATAGCCCTGGGGTGTTGTTCGCCCCCTTGGCAGCCGGATCCTGCTCGTGAAGCAGAAGTTTTGCGGGCCCGAGGCATTCCTCCATGCGGTGCCTCTACAATTAGGTCATTAGATCACCTGCCGTCGCCTCTGCCCGCCTTGACCCGAGCCTGCCCTCCTTCGCGGAAGGAGTGCCAGCCGCCCTGGTCTCTCGGGCCTAGGATTGCGTCGAGGGCTTTGGGCACAAGCTGGTAGGCCAACTGGTCACGGTCGTCCAGCGTAGCGGGCAGGTTCTCTTTGAGGCAGTACTTCACCTCGCCCCACGATGCGCCGTTGCCCCGCAGCTTTGCCATCAGGCGCTGGTTCTTGCTGAGGGCGGTAATGGCGTGCTCCTCATAGAGTGCGAGGGGATCAGGGCCACTGGAAGCTTCGGGATCCAGCTCGGAGAATAGGTCACCGACTTCGCTCAGATTTCTCCGGTCGCCTGGGCGCCCGGCCTCGGCCTGGGCGAGCGTGCGCCGGAATTCCTCCTTCAGCCGGGCCGCATAGGTCTCCGCCGGCCCCCGGCTGTAGTCGGGATCCAGAACGGGGTACATCTGCTCGAATGAGAGCACCCGGAGCGGAACAGGGTAGGGCTTTCCCGCAACCGAACTCCAGAACACGCCGTGACCGGGGATCGGCTTGTTCAGCAGCGCGCTGAGGAGGTCTTGACTGAAGTGTGCATTTGCACGCTGCAGGTTAATCAAGTCGGCGGCGGAGAGAAGGTGAAAGACGAACCAGTTGTCTCCCTGGCTCAGGATCTCCATGGGGATGCTCCCTGGCTGCTGGGTGACCAAGACCGCCCCTAGGTCGTATTTGCGTCCCTCTTTCACCCAGGAGATGTATGGTTCCGCGCCTGCTGCTCCCTCGTTCAGGACGGATTGGGCCTCTTCTACGACGGCGATGGTTGGGATCGTGCGCGGCTCCGCCGAGGTGAACTCCTCCTGGTTGCGGTTGAAGATGCGGCGAAGAATGAGGCCAGAGAGCACCAGCGATTGTGTACCCCGCATCTGTGAGACGTCCACCACGCACAGCTTACCTTCGGAGAGCGCCCGCATGAGGAGATCCATCAGTTGGCTGCTCTTGTCATGGAGCATACGCACGATGGCGGTCATGTTTGCCCGTGCCGCCAGCGTCTCGGCATCTTGGCCGCTTTTTTCTAGATCGAGAATGGCGGCGATATCCTGCAGGGGAGTGGCGTTGCCATTCGCGTCGATCATGTTGACGAGTCGCTCCCATCGCCCCTGGTCCAGGCCACGCAGCTTGCGCACGTTCTGCTGTTCCTGTCGGTCTGGTCCCAGGGCAATGGCGATGACATCAGCGGGTTTGAGCCGCCGGATGTCCAGCTTGATCCCGCCGGCGACGAACGACTGGTAGAACTGGCTCGGGCCGCTCCTGGGTGTGAATACTACGAGCTTATCTTGCAGGGCGGGCACATCACACAGGCCGGGGCGCCCCTTATCATCCGGCCAGAAATACTCGCCGTCGGGGTCAAAGATCACTGTGCCCACAGGAACGCGTTTTCCGCCGCGTTTCAGTACCGTGGGTGTCTCTTCATAGAGCTTGCTAAAGAGGAGTTTATTCAGGTTTGATTTGCCGAAACCGGCGCGGGCGAAGATGAAAGAGCGCCGAGACACCAGGCTGTCGATGGGGAACTTCACCAGCACTTCGGGAGAGCGCACCTGCATCCATTCTAGAGGCTTGAAGCCCTCACTTCCTGCTGCGTAAACGTACTCGCCTAGGGCAAAGTAGCCGATGGCGGCACCGGCGCCGTTGTGCCCAGCGATTTCTCGGAGTACCTGTGGAGAGGCGAATGCTACCGGACTGCCTACGTGTGGCAGACGCCGGTGAGAGGGCACGAAGGTAAGCCCGCCCCTGCCGTTAGCACGGAGCACGCCTAGGACTCGGATGTTCACGCGGTACTTCAGGTAGTTCTCGCGCAACTCCTCCGGGACCTGACGGTTCTCGCGCATAGCTCGGATGTTGAAATCCTCCCCCAGCCCAGACGAGAGCTTCCCTTCAGCAGAGAAGGACGCGATCCGGCCCAACACGGCCTCGTCTGGCGTCTCAAGCTGCACCAGGAGGAACTGGCCGTGCATCGGGAGGTTCTGGAATTCATTGCGATAGGGGAGCACCAAGTCGGCATGGAATTCCAGCCCACTCTCTTGGAAGCCTCGAAAGACGCCCACCACCTCTTCGCGAGGGAACATCTCGATACTCGGCATGCTCTCTCCCCTCTAGCTATAGCGATGTTGTGATACGTCCACATCCTGGAAGCGGAAGGTGTCTAGTTCGGGGGCGTCCTCGGCAAACGTTGTCCGGATGGCGTCGAAGATGGCGTCCTGCAGGATATCGAAGTCCATGTCTACCATCGCAGCATTCTCGTGCGCTTTCTGCAGGCAGAGCGGGTAGTAAGGTACGGGGAAGCCGTTGATAGCGTCCGCCAGCATGCAGCCGAGGATCGTCTGCGCTTCGCCTGCCTGGGGTTGGTAGATATCCACGGGCCAGATCGGATCGAAGACGCCGCTCCCGAACTTCACGAAAAAGAGCCTGCCACCCGCCAGTCTGACTACCTGGCGCTCTTCCTCTCGCTGGTCCGCATCCTCCACGTACTGCGGCCACAGATACGCCTTCTGTTCTACCTCCGGGGGCACTTCGACGTAGGCCGGATAGGTAGTAGCGAGGATGCGCTCCAGGTGCATCGCCAAACGGTAACGGGCGAGCACCTTGCTGCTCTTCGCTACTCCTGCCAGGTAGATGCGGCGGCGGCTCCGACGGTAGTGCTCCGAGATCGCCGCTCCTAGGCCATCGAGGTAGTGCTGGAAGAGGTTGCCGCTGAAGACGATACTGCGCAGTAGACCGTCGTACACGATGATCGTGTCGGTGCCGAACTCCTTCTCACGGACCACTGAGAAGAGCACAGCCCACTCGACCAACTCACGGTAGATCCGGATCCAGGATGGGCTCATCGCTCGCCCTTGGCCGTCCACATGAATCATGTCGCTCAGTTCCGCCAAATGCCGGACGTTCAGGAAGGCCATCATCCGACCCAGCGCCGTCTGAGGACTTCCGTCCGTGCTGAATTGGGCGGCGCTTAAAGCGGCCAGGTTGGTCGAAGGGGTCACGGCTTCTAGGCAGTACTCGTTGTTGCTCGAATCGACGACGCGTATGATCTGGATGAGGAAGGGATCAAACTGGACGCGGTTATTGCCACCATCCGTGCCGACCACGGCGATAGACGTGGTTGAGCGGGGTTGGATGCGCCGCACCTGGTGAGCCAAAGGGCGGATTTCGCTGCGCAGCTGGTCCAGCATGGCGCGATCCTCCCGGACGCAATCCCCAATCTCGCCACTCAGCCGGTGGTAGTTCTCCGCGTCGATCATTATGGAACCTCACTGTAAATGTTCGAGCAAACGTGCGTTTTTCCTGCCGGTCGTCTCCTACATTCCCTATGCGCGTGAGTTACATGCGCTCGCGCTGCTGAAGTCCGGGGCACACTGAGGAATCCCTCATCAAGGCTTTGCTCCTCGGTACTCTCGGTGAGTCGGGCCCGATCCACCAATCGTCCTCCTCGCAAGTGCGTTATGGTAGCGTCCCCACTGCAACACCCCGTGCTTCATGAGGAAGTCCAACACATCTCTTGCTGCTACCGCGAGTGTATTCCTTCCGGCAGGTGCGCCTTGATCATGAATATCTGCCCATCTGCCAGGCGCAGCGCACCTTCCCGCTGCTGCTGGAATCCCTCTGGATGGGGTGGGACCGAGTTGCGTGGGGAGAGTGCGAACAAAAGATCGTGAGGAGTCATTTCCTCTGGTGCCCCCGAACTTATTAGTAGACCACAACCATATCGGGAGGCACCAGAGATGACAAATCAGTTTTCGATACCAGACGCTTCGGTCCTGCTTGCAGCAGTCCAGTCGGAAACGGAGTTCTCCTGGCGTGAAACTTGCTAAGGACACGTTAGGAGAACCAGATGCCGAGACGCCAAGGAGACTACACACCCGAGGAGAAGGTAGCCATCCTTCGTCGCCACCTGCTCGACAGGGTGCCCATCTCCACCCTGTGCGAGGAGTACGGCCTTCATCCCAACACCTTCTACCTCTGGCAGAAGCAGTTCTTCGAGCAGGGCGCGG
Organism: Armatimonadota bacterium; assembly: GCA_012841485.1. The sequence goes on along the minus strand of DUUU01000654.1, from coordinate 23,751 downwards.
TCGCCTTCCGCACCAAGCATCCTCGTGAGAACACGGCGGACAAGGAGCGGATCGCGGCCCTGGAAGCCAAGCTCACTCGTAAGCACGAGGTGCTGTCCGAGTTGATGGAAGAGCACGTCCGCCTAAACAAAGCACTTGGGGAGCCCTGAACGGCGCATGGGTTCCCCATGACACGCGTGACGCCGTGGTGGACTTCGTCCGCCAGTGGTCCGACAAGACGGACATCGCCGCCAAGGAGATCGTCGCCTGGCTGGGGGTGCGCGAGAACAAGTTCTATGACTGGCGCAGCCGTTACGGCAAGGTCAACGAGCATAACGCCTGGATCCCCCGCGACCACTGGCTCGAAGACTGGGAGAAGCAGGACATCCTTGCCTATGCCAGGGAGCATCCCCTCGATGGCTACCGACGCATGACCTTTGACATGATCGACAAGGACATCGTGTGCGTCAGCCCCAGCTCAGTCTACCGAGTGCTCAAGGGTGCCGACCTGTTCGGGCGTAAGAGCTACTCCCCCTCCAAGAAGGGCACGGGCTTCGAGCAGCCCCTGAGTCTGCACGAGCACTGGCACATCGACATCTCCTATATCAACATCTGCGGCACCTTCTACTACCTGTGCAGCATCCTGGACGGGTGGAGCCGCTACATCATCCACTGGGAGATCCGCGAGAGCATGACCGAGCGCGAGGTAGAGTTGGTGATCCAGCGGGCCAGGGAGAAGTTCCCCCACGCCAGCCCCCGGATCATCTCCGATAACGGGCCGCAGTTCATCGCCCGCGACTTCAAGGAGTTCATCCGGCTGTGCGGCATGACGCACGTGCGCACCTCACCCTACTACCCGCAGAGCAACGGAAAGCTGGAACGCTGGCACCGGTCGGTCAAAGGGGAGTGCATCCGGGTGCTCACCCCGCTGTCGCTGGAAGACGCCCGGCGGATCGTCGCCGAGTACGTGCGCGTCTACAATGAGGAGCGCCTGCATAGCGCCATCGGCTACGTTACGCCCAAGGACATGCTGGAAGGAAGGCAGCAACACATACTGGCCGAACGTGACCGGCGGCTGGAGCAAGCCAGGCAGCGCCGGGCGATCCGCCGCAGCGAGGCGCGGGCAACAATCCATGACGAGCCGGTGGCTCTGGCCGCGTAACCCGAGGTTGCGCCAGCGCGTATAGCGTGGTATGATCATCATGGCCTGGGCGGAGGATAGGGCAACGCTGGGGAGCGACCCGAGCGCCGACCCAGGGGCGCAGACCGAGAGTGGGGTGGCTACGCGCCGCCCCACCACGACCTACAACCTCGGGAGCGCACCAAAGCGACAAACCCACGTAGGGGCTCCCGCCCCACTAATCGGCTGAGCCGGGGAACTCCGTTTCACGTTGGACCAGTACATTGTCATGGGCCATAGGCGATCCGTGACAGGCCCAGGGCGTCCTGGGCAAACCAGGAGCTGCCTTCCCGAGATCATGTAGAGACGAATCCGTATATGGACACTAACACAGACGTAGCCGGAATCCCGCACGGTCGGTTGCTCCCTGCGAACCCATCCTTTGCTGGGCACCAGACCTTTCCGTTGCGTGCGGGGTGGCTCAAGAAAGGGATCGATGCCCTCAATGATGCAACCGCCGGGGGCCGAAGTGTCTTTACCAACGAGCGAGCACTAGTTACGTTGGGGGTTGGCAAGAACATGGTGGGCAGCATCCGCCATTGGCTGATTGTCACCGGCATGGCGGAGGAATGCCCGGGTACGCGAGGGCGACAACTGGAGCCATCACTCCTGGGCACCTCGATCTTCGGCGAGCGTGGCGTCGGCGGGTGGGACCCGTACCTAGAGGATGACGCGACCCTCTGGCTGCTGCATTGGCAGCTAGCCGGCCCGGGAAGCCTGGCTTTCTCTTGGGTCTGGGCCTTCAACGCCTTCCGGGAGTATGAGTTCTCCAAGGAAGACATGGTGAGCTCTGTCCTGGCGGGCGCCGCTGCGCACGTGACCAAGGTCCCAGCGCGAGCGACCATCGGACGCGACGTGGAGTGCCTCCTGCGCACCTACGTTGCCGCCAGGGACCAGATGATGAGCGACGACAACTTGGATTGTCCACTTCACAGCTTAGGCCTTATTCGTTCGAGCTTCGATAAGCATTTCCGTTTTGATGTCGGGCCCAAGGAGACGCTGCCCGATGCTGTCTTCTGCTATGCGCTGGCGAGCTTCTGGCGATGGCACTGCCCCGAAGCGATGACGCTCTCACTTCGCGACATTGCCTACGAGAAAGGTAGCCCCGGTATCGTGTTCAAGCTGGATGAAGACGCCATCCTCGATTACCTGGATCGTCTCGCCAAGCGACCGGAATGGGGATTCCGTTTTGAGGATACCGCGATCTTACGCCAGGTCGTCCGAACACCACACGCTCTCGAAGACACCATGACCATCCTGCGATCGCACTACGAGCAGGCTGGCAGCCAGGGAGAGGAACGATGATGACCGGAGTTCGCCCTCTCCGCGATTTGGTCTGGGTGAAAAGTAGGTACATGCGTTCGGTTCATCTGGCATCGGACTTCCGCAACAGCACGGCCGGACGTTACCACCTCACCGAGTCCGCTTACCGAATCATCTCACAAGTCGCATCTTCCTTCACCCGCGATGCCGACCGCGCGATGATCCTGGTCGGACCGTACGGCGCTGGGAAGAGCGCCTTCTGCGTGCAGTTGGCGCGCCTGCTCGGGGGAGCCGGCACACCGGAACTCCTCGAAGAACTCGCGCGAGTCGACCCGGCGCTTGGCAATGCGATACAGTCACCCAAACGTCCCCTGCTGCCTATCCTCCTGGTGGGCGCAAGAGAGCCGTTGGCCCGTGCATTGGTCAAGGGTCTTGTCCACTCGCTGAAGCGCGACGGCCACCATAGGATCCTGGCCCGCTTGCAGGCGGAGATGGACGATAGCCTTACCGAACCCAATCCGTCTCCTCAGCAAGTAGCGAGCATCTATCAGCGTGCTGCCCAGCTCTCGTACCTGGCGGGCACGCGAGGCATCCTGCTCATCATCGATGAGCTGGGCAAGTTCCTTGAATATGCCGCTCTCCACCCAAAGGATGGAGATATCTTCGTCCTCCAGGAGTTAGCGGAGGCTTCCGCCCGCAGTGGCGACACGCCTCTGCTGATGATTGGCGTGCTGCACCAGAGTGCCGGGGCCTATGCCCGCCGGATCGGACGGACCCACCAGTTGGAGTGGGCCAAGGTTGGAGAGCGCTTCCGTGAGCTGCCCTTCTACCCGGACGACATCGAGCAGCTCACCCTCATTGGACAAGCGCTCCAGCACAGCTCCGATCTGCCGCTCAATGGAGCGGTCGATGCCCTAAGCAGAGAGTGCCTTCTCCTTGGTCTGCCTCAACAAGGGATCGCGAATCAGCTGGGCAGTCTGGCGCGGGCGGCCTACCCACTGCACCCGCTTGTCCTTCTCGCGCTGCCGACCCTCTTCGGCCGGGCTGGGCAGAGTTATCGCAGTGTCTTCAACTTCCTCTCGGGCGAAGAGCCACACTCCCTCGGACGCTTCCTGCGGGAGACTCGGTTTGATCCTGCGGATCCGCCTCTCTACCTGCTCGACTCCCTGTTCGACTATGCGGCAGGTGTTCTCATTGGTGGGTGGAGCGCATCCTCAGTAAGCCGGCTGTGGGCCGAGGCTGTCGACAGCGTCGAGCGTGCAACGGATCTCTCCGTGGCGGCGCGCCGGGTGCTCAAGTGCGTGGCTCTCCTCGGAATCCTCAAAGATGCGCGCCTTCCCGCTAAGCTGGAGATCCTCCAACTGGCGCTCACCGGGCTTAGCGGTGCTGAGGTCGATGTGCCTGCCGCCCTGGAAGAGCTGAAAGCAAGGCGACTGATCGTATTCAGCCGAGTGCGCGATACCTACCGCCTATGGGAAGGGGGTGACATCGACGTCGAGGCGGAGATGTCCAGAGCACGGAGCACTCTGGGGGCCGGGGCCGTCCTGCGCGTCGCCCGTGATCCAGCCCTCTGCCCGCCGCCGCGTCTCATCGCCCGGAGGCATTCGTTCGAGACGGGCACTATGCGTGTTGTTGGCTCACGCATCTGCACGGCTAGCGGGCTGGATGCCACGATCCGTGAAATGGGCAAGGAGTTGACACTGCTGCTGTGCCTGGCCGAGACGCGAGAAGAGCTAACCCAAGCCGAGCAGCGCCTGCGAAACATGCCTGTAGATAGTACCCATCTCCTTGCCGCGGTGGCGCTCGAAACGGAGGCGCTCCGCGATGCGGCCGAGCAGATCGAGGCTTCGCACTACGTGGAGGAGCATGTCGCCGGGCTTCAGGGCGATCGGGCTGCGCGTAGGGAGCTGGCGGCCCGGCGTGCCGAGGCCGAGGCGGCGTTTCGGGGTGAGTGGGACCGCCTCTTTGGGCCGCACCAGGGTTCCGCCACCTTCTACTACCGCGGTGAGCCCCAGACGAGTATCCACAACACGCGCACCTTCTCCGAATTTCTATCGCGGATGGCGGATGAGACCTATCCGTACGCGCCACGCCTCAGGAACGAGTTGGTGAACCGTCACAGCCTCTCCTCGGCGGCTGCGGCAGGCCGTCGCAACCTCATCGAGGCGATGCTGATCTCCCCGACCCAGGCACGCTTGGACATCAAGGGGTATCCCCCTGAGCGCAGCATGTACGAGTGTGTGCTTCTCGAGACGGGCATTCACCGCCCACGTGAGGCCGGTGACTGGGAGTTTACCGCGCCTCCTGAGGACCATCCGGCCGGCCTACGCTCCGCCTGGGATGAGATGGAGCGCTTCATCTTCTCAGACCCCCCCGAACCTCGTCCACTGACGGCGCTCTACGACCGACTTATGGCACCCCCGTATGGGATTTCCCTCGGCGTGCTGCCCATCCTTTTCTGCGCCCTGCTCCTTGCCCATGCTGACGAGATCACCCTCTACCGTGAGGGCACATTCCTCCCAGAGCCGGGCGTAGCCGATTTCGAACTCCTGGTCCGCCGACCGGATCTATTCGCAGTCGCCGGTTGCCGTGTCACTGGCGACCGCTCGGCCGTCGTACAGCGGATCGCCAATGCGCTGGGGACTCCAAGCGCGACTGTCCCAGTCGTGAGGGCATTGCTGCGCATGTACAAGTCGCTGCCTGATTGTGCTAGGAAGACCCGGCGCGTGCCAGGTCACGTTTTGGCATTTCGAGAAGCGCTCGAGAGGAGCCGGTCACCGGAGCAGATGCTCTTCGTTGATGTGCCCGCCGCATTGGGTCTAGAGCCCCTTGGGGGCAGCAGTATTGACGCATCGAGCGTAGAGCACTTCTTCGTAATGCTGAATGGAGCGTTCCGGACCCTCGCGGAGGTAAGCCCGGATGCCATCGGCAGAGCACGCGATGCCCTTCTGCAGGCGAGCGGCATGCCTCTCGGCCAAGATGGCTGGCGGAAACTCCGAGACCTGGCCGCGCAGTTGGATGGGTGTCCCGTGGACCCTGCGCTTCGGCCGATTGTGCATGGTGCCGCCCTCCCGGATGATGATGACACGGCGCTCGAGAGGGTTCTCTCCCACCTGGCATCAAGGCCGCCCCGGACCTGGACAGATGCGGATGCTGATCGCTGTGTGGCGCGTGCATACAGTGCTGGAAGCCAGTTACTGCAAGCGATGGCAGCAATGGGCATAAGCTCCGTAGATCGTCTGGATACCGAGGAACAAGAGAGAAGTCGTGAAATCACAACCTACCTAAGGGGGCTGCTGCCTGCGGGAATCCCAACGCGGATCATGCGCGCAGCCCTACTCGCATTGGTGAGGGAAATGGATGGTGAAGGGACTTCCCCAGATGAGTAGCATTGATATCGAATCGACGCAACCGGTTCGCCACATACTCTCCCTATCAGGGGGCAAAGATAGCTCGGCGTTGGCTGTCTATATGCGCGATCGTGTACCGACCATGGAGTACGTCTTCTGCGACACGGCTAAGGAACTGCCGGAGACATACGAGTACATCGACCGTCTGGCAGCCTATCTGGGCAAGGGCACGCAGGTGGTGGCGACAAAGGAGCTCGCGAAGTATCGCCCCAACCAGCTTGCTGGATGGGCAGCCCGCAATGTCATCATCCTAAGGAATCATGATGATGAGTTCGACCGTCTGCTCGAGATAAGGCGAGGCTATCTCCCCTCACCGCGCATGCGTTGGTGCACAGAATTGCTGAAGCTAAGGCCCTTCGAGCAGTATGTTGGCGACGATCCGGTGATCAGCTACATCGGTATCCGCTACGATGAGGCTAACCCCGACCGCAAAGGCTATATATCGCACAAGCCCAATGTGGAGGCACGCTACCCGTTTGTAGATGCACAGATGGGAATGAGGGACATCGAGCGGCTTCTCGAAGAGAGCGGGCTAGGGATGCCAGACTACTACCGCTGGCGCTCGCGTTCGGGCTGCTATTTCTGCTTTTTCCAGCAGCGGATTGAGTGGGTAGGCCTTCTTGAGAACCACCCAGATCTCTTCGAGTGCGCCGCCCAGTATGAGAAGGACGATCCAGCTACGGGAGGGCGCTACACATGGGTGCAGCGCGAGAGTCTCCGAGAGCTAAGCACCCCACAACGCGTCGCGGAAATCAGGGAGGAGCACGCGCGGCGTATCTCTGAGGCGGCGCGTTGGCACAGGAACAGAGCGCTAGCTGACGTACTGAGCGGCGATGATAGCGAGCGAGCCTGCCTCATCTGTTCGCTCTAGTAGCGCTATCCCCTACGTTTGAGGGTGCAGTCATAGGCACGCTGGGCAGCTGTCGGCAATGGTCACTCCTCTGCTGCAGCGGGCAGGGGGGCTTGCGGTGTGCAGTAGTATTGTATCGTGCTTTGATGGGGGGGGGCAGAATGCGGCTCACTGACTTCCTGCAACGCCTCCGGTCGCTGTCACCACCTGGTGAGGGCTTCAAGCCGCATAAGGCGTTGCTCCTGTTAGCCACGGTAGACCAACTCGAACAGCAGGCGCATCCGCAGAACCGCATCTATTTCAACGACCAGTTGAGGCAGGCGTTCACGCAGTATTTTTCGCGGTACTCGCGCGATACTGATCGAGACCGGCCATATACGCCCTTCTTCCACCTGAGTAGTTCTGGATTCTGGCATCTCAAAGCGAAACCAGGCCAAGAATCGGCCCTTGTGGCTTTGAGTACGGTTGGGGGGCCGGGAGCCCTGACCGAGGTTGTTGACTACGCATATCTAGATGATGATGTCTACGAACTGCTGCAGGCACCTGACAGCATCACCCGTGTGAGGGAGTGCCTCTTCGCCATGCTCACTGAATATTCCAAACCGGAAGAGCCCTCGGCCATCGCCGATGAGAAGGGCAAGTACTCAATCGCTGACCGCAACCGGTCGCTCTTCGTTCATGAGGAGAACGCCATCGCCAGGATCGTGGAAGGCGCCAAGAACACTGCGGCAGCAATAAGCAATGTTCTGCTCCACGATAAGCAGTCGAATAGCTACCTGGAGGTAGACCTGGTCGTAGTGTCGTGGACTCAGATCTGGGTAGTAGAGCTGAAGCACTGGTCGGGCACTATCGAGGTTGCGCCCTATACCTGGGTGAGGAACGGTAGCAAGCGTGTGGCAGATCCACACCGCAACAACTCCTTTAAGTGCAAGGTGCTGAGGGGCATCTACCAGCATCAGTTTCCCACGTACTCGCCGCTCTGGGTCGAGTCTGTTGTTGTGCTCACGCACCCCGATATCCGCGCGCAGGGCACCTCCGATCCCAAGATAGCCGCGGAACAGGGCACGAGTAACCCCACCTTTGCCTGCATTGATGACTTCCTTTCCTACCTTAGGAGAAGGGCTAACACGGCTCCGAGATCTGCACTTACTGATGCGCAGGTGATGCAGGTCGCGAACTTCTTCAGAGATCTGCAGCGACCCAAGACGGGCAAGGGCTACCATATCCCAGGATATGAGACGGTGGAGTATCTCTTTCAGAGCCCTGAACGCGTCGATTTCATCGCGCGACCAATCAGCGGCCTTGAGAAGGGTCTCAGGCGGATCAGGGTCTTCCGCTTCCCGGTCGGCACGCCCCCGGAGAAGAGACAGAGCATCCTCAACAAGATACGAAACACGGTCGACGCGATCCGCAAGATGGGCGACCACCCACATATCCATCGGATATGGATCCATCACAACGATGAGGGGGACATTGAAGAGTACTCGGACTGGTCAGAAGTCGGTACGTTGCGCGATCTGATCACCGAGCGCAGTGGCGCCTTCCCCATCGATGAGGCCCTTAGTATCTGTCGTGGTATTGCTGAAGCTTTGAAGCATGCCCATAGAGTGGAAGTCTACCACCGAGCCGTGAAGCCCGAGAACATCCTTATGATGAACGGGATTCCTAAGCTGACGAACTTCGATCTCTCCTTCCATTGTGAGGAAGGCACGCGCCACACGGTTATCACCGATCCTGGACAGTTGCGTGATGATGCCTACATCTCGCCAGACCTGCTGCTTGACCAAGACATCGACGAGAGCACCGATTTCTTCAGCTTGGGTGTCATCGCCTATGAGCTATTGACGGGGAAAAAGCCGTTCACCAGTAGTCGGCACTTTGCTGCCCATGGCGGCCGCCTTCAAGCCGAAGCGCTACAGCGGCTTACTGAGTGCCAAGTGCCTCCGAAGACGATCGCGGCATTGCGCGAGATGATCGTCAGTGACCGGGTGCAGCGCTCGGCGGATGTCGATGCCATCATCGACGCCTTCAGCCCCGATGTGCCGATAGGCAAGCCCCCCCTCGTGCCTACGGTGCTGAACGCCGAATTGGACCCAGGGAGCCGTTACGACAATTATGAGATTGTCGAACGTATCGGCCGAGGAGCACACACTCAGGTGTACCGGGCGAGAGGATTTCTCGGCCGCGAGGTAGCACTCAAGCTCTTCGACCGTGAGGTACCCTTGGAGCGTATCGAGCGCGAGGCCCGCATCGCCGGTGCCGTGAAGTTACGCGAGTCACCTTACGTAGTCACGTGTGATGGCAGGCCCGGACGCTGGCACAACGACCGCTTCTTTCTGGTGATGGATTTCGTCGATGGGGAGCTGCTGCGGAAGAGAATCGAGCGCGGTGAGAGGCCAACTCTGGATACCTTCTGCACGACCGCGCTCGGCCTGCTGGAGGGGGTGAAAGCATTCCACGAGCACACCGACCCCGACGGCAATCCAATGCCCTACTTGCACAGCGACATCAAGCCTGACAACATCGCTATCACGGCAGACGACCGGCCCGTTCTGCTCGATCTCGGCAGCGCCGGCGAGCCACGGGTGGATGTGTTTGAGGGCACTATCGGCTACGTGCCCCCGGATAGTATCTTGGGTACAGAGATGCAATTCTCGGAGAGCGCCGATCTCTTCGCCCTCGGTGTCACCCTGTGGGAATGGCTCTTTGGTCAACGGCCGTACGAGAACCCGGTCGTCGGCGATACGCCAAAACTTCCGGAGAGCGGCACGAACGCGATACCGGATCCTTTACTCGCTTGGCTCCGGAGAGCAGTTGCCACCAAGGCAGGCGACCGCTTCGCCTCGGCCGAGGAGATGCGTGCTGCGCTGGTGTCTGCCACCACACCGCCCGCAGTAGCGCCACCGCCACCCGAGCCAGAAGCGCTGGTGACGCCGCCGTTGATAGCAGAGCCGTGGCATAGCCCCTTCACAAGCTATCTGAACTCACTCTCTAGCGCTTCGGCGGGCAACGAAAACGCGACGGCCGAGTCCCAGGTTGGCAATCCTCTCTTCGACCGGGTGATGGTGCCGCACCCTCTCGCGGACCTGCTCTACCGGAAGCTGGTAGAGGAGCGAAGAAGCGTGATATTGACCGGCAATGCAGGAGACGGCAAGACGACCCTCGCCTCAGAGGTGTTCCGGCGGGTCATGGGGCAGCTCCGTTCCCTCCGGCAGCGCGAGGAGATCCCCAGGGCGAACCTGACGATTATCAAGGACATGAGCGAGCTGGCCGAGGAACAGCGCGAGGCTACCCTTCTGGAGGCGATGAGGGCGCGTGACACCACCTGGTTGATCGTCTCCAACACCGGGACGCTCATCAACAGTGCGCGGCGGGCGGCCCCGAAACTCAAACTACCGGAGGATCAGATCGAGAGTGAGCTTCTGACGCATCTGGAGGCCGATGAGCCCAAGCTGGTCCTCGGCGAGCGGTTCCTCCTGATCAATCTGGGCCGGTTCGACAGCATCGACGCTGCCTGCGAAGTATTCGCTCGCATGTTGGATGCCCAGAACTGGGAGGAGTGCAATGGGTGCGGATGCGCCGATGGGTGCCCGATTCTGGCGAACATCCGGCTACTTCAGGAGCACGCCGAGGTCGTACGCGGGCGCGTGGCGCTCCTCTATCGGCGGCTCTACGAGTACGGCGTGCGCCTGACGATGCGTCAGATGACAGGGCACCTGGCTTACGCCATTACGGGAGGCCGGACGTGTGAGGAATTGGCAAAGCGCTCCTGGATAGCGCGGGCAGAGGCCGACACAGGGGCCCTCTTCTTCAATCTATTCTTCGGAGACGATGGTGACCAGCCATTACCGGAAGCAGGACAGCTCGTTCCCATCCAGCGCGTGCGCGAAGCGGAGTTTGGCGTGACGCTCGATCCACTCTTCGAGCGCAGCGCGTGGATGAAGGGGGGGGATGGCTTGCCGCTCCATGGCAGTGCTCAGGCAGTCTTCCAGCGCTTGAGGCAGCCCTGTCAAGGAGACGACGGCGCCGAAGGCTACGCCGGCGCATGTGGTGCCCCAGTGCGCCGCCAGGCACGTCGCCTCGTCTACTTCTTCGGCTCTCTAGAAGACGAGAAAGACAGACGCTATCTCTCCACCTTCATCCAATCCCCAATGCTGCTGGAGTCCATGCGGTTTGCACCAGGCACCGATACCATGCCGCGCCTGGTGGAGCGTCGTCATCGCGTGCGTGTGCTGCAGGTGCTGCAGGAGTTCTTCACGGGGATACGCCTCCCCGAGGATCAGGGAATGGACCATCTCTACATCACGCTCAACCGCCGCGATGGCAATGCCGCCACACAAGTGGTGCTTGCCGACTTCCGAGCCGAGGAGTTCCGGATCGAGGTGTTGCCACGCTACCAGGGTGTGCCACACACCGGAGGCATCTGGCGTCTCAGACATGAGTCGGGGGTAGCGATGGATCTCGACCTCTTCTTCCTCGACTTCGTGGCACGGCGCTACGAGGGTGAGATTGCGCAAGAGCTAACAGCGTACTATGCCGACCGCTTGGAGCGCTTTAAGGTGGGTCTGCTGCGTACACGCCAGGAAGCAGGCCCACCCGATGAGAACCAACTCAGACTACTGCGCATCGGACCCGACCGCCGCTTCGAGGTGATAGAGGTGGCAATCACGGATCAGGGCCTGGAGGTGCTGCGATGATCGATTCGCTGCCGAAGCCTTTTCCAGCATTGGACGTGAGTGAGGATCGGAACCCTGCGATGCGCCTGTTCGGCCTGCGGTTCTTCCAAGACCAGACGGTGCTTGAATACCTTACCGAGTTCCTCTCGGTTGTCTCATACCCCAAGTGGCTAGCTGATGGGGAGCCGATCCGCGATCCGTTGCCACCATTGTCGGTTCTACGGTCCTGGAGCGACCAGAAGCTTCGGTACAAGCCTCCCGTCAGACTCAACCTGAAGCTCTTTGCTCTACTCGGTGCGTCCAGAGCAGACTCTAGGCATGAGACACACCTGGAACATTACCGTGTGATCTTTGATGCCCTCCGCCGTAGCATTAGCAGCGATCAGAGCGCTGAGCGGATTGTACGCGTTCTTGAGGAACTCCTCCGAGGGTACCAAGGAGCGGGACTCAACCGCACATGGTGTGCGCAGACGTTCTATCCGGTTACGGCAAGTCTGATCACTCAGGAGACGCTATGGAACGACACGGTCGCTAAGAAAAGGGATGTAAGAGACTGGAACGAGGCAGTGAGCCACTTCCACACGTTCTTCAGCGTCTCGAAGCACCGTTTCATGGCACGAGGAGGGGAACTCCTATACCTGCAGATATGCAATGCGCTGACACGTGATAGCGAGAGTACCGCAGATCTCGCACGGCGTGTCGGCATCACCGAGAATGAGGGTAGCCTCGAGACTCTGCATGCATCTCTACAGGATGGATTGGCTGCAGTCTATGGTGTGCAGGTGCGAAGCCTTGACCGGTTAGTAGAGTACATAGAGGGGCTCCACCCTGAAACACATGGACTGACCAATGAGGATTCGGGTGATGGCAGCAACGCGCAAGTCTGCGGGTGGTGCCCGCGCGATAGCTGGCAAGAGGGCTATCTTTTCGCGGTTGAACTGAGCCGGGTCCTATCGGCTGCACTTGATCCGATCGAGCGCCTGGAGTTGCTGATGACGGGGTGCACACTTCAGGTGCTCCGCAGCCTCTGTGCGCAAAGCGCGCGCTATGCAGAGCCGCCCGCTCCTAACGGACGTGGTGGGGTACTCGGATACGCCTGGATCTTCACACACCCCTATTCCGCTTCACGACCAAGCCGATTAGCATCCCAGCGTAACCTGCAGGCAGTGCAGGCGCTGATCTACCGGGCCTTGCGCCATCCGGCGCTGCAGGACAATGCTGGGCGTGCAGGTGCCCGTACAGACCTAAAGACCCTTAACAAAGAGGCAGACACCAAGTATGGTCACAAGCTCTTCCTCTCCCTGGGGAAGAAGCTGGGCATCATCGCTCCGCTCAAGGGCTCCGGGGCACGCTTCGTCATGACTGACGGCCTCCTTCGCTACCTGGTCATGGCGTTATTGCGGCCGGAGGAGCGCTGCACGGACCGGGTCTTCATCGAGCGTCTCTACCGCCACTACGGCATTGCCGTCGAGGGTGAGAATCTGACGGATGCCGTCCTCTGGAGCGGTCTGCCTGCCAACAGCTCCGTACAGCCCGAGCGCGGGTCCTGGTTGGCCGAGATGCTGCGCGCAGGCGGCTTCCTGACAGAGCTTTCGGATGCGTGTGCCGTCGTGCGGCATCCGTTCGGAAAGCTACGGGATGACCGGAGAAACGCATGAGGTATATCCAATCGACCATCGTTGAGCATATCACGAGGCAGTGCACTCCTGATGCCGGCACGCTGCATTTCGTGCTGCCATCCTACCCGTCGCGGATCCTGCGCGGCATTGGAGAAGAGATTGAGGAACATCTCGCGCGTCACCCCGAACTTGGCGCCCGCCTGCGCTATGGGATTGCCTACCGCCTGGGACGCGAATGGCAGGACTCCAATGATGCAGGGGAGCGCGCCGATTTCGCGGTCATCCGTGAGCGTAGATGGTATAACGAGGGAAACAACCTCACCAGCCTACGCAATGAGGCGCGACCAGCGGATGTGGGCTGCCTAGTTAGCCTGATCGCCGGCTACGAGCACATCGACGACCGCGCCAGCCTGCGCGACTTCTACCGTCTGGATCAGCGTGCGATCTGGGAGATCTGCCTGAAGCGCTCCTTCCTGTCCTGGGTCAAGGAACGTCTGGGCGAACACTTGGATCCCTGTGGCAACCGTGATGAGTTCCAGCGCATCGCCGACTTGCTGAAAACCTTCTACGAACATGGCCTGGCGGATCTGTTAGGTATCAGCCTCTACCTGGAGAAGCTTAACCTGGACGGGGTGATGACCGGAGGAGAGGCCTACCAACTGGTGCTCACTCAGCTTTCAGACTTCGGCCTTCCCTGCCTGGCCGGACTCTCTCGATCGCGGGCGCCGGCTACCCGCTACATTGCCCCCGCACAGGAATTCATGAACTACAGCATGTTCCTGGAGCCGACGTCACGGGACCGAGCGATGACAGCCATCGAGAACTTCCGGAAGGACAAGAGCGATGAACTGCCCGAGGAGAGCGTCCTCGGCCCGTTTTCTTCATTGGGTGAGCTCATAGACGCGCTTGAGCGCTACATCATCGACCGGTCAACTACAGACCGTGATAGGCTGCGCCAGGCGGACTTTGTCTACATCCACGACCAGATTCTCGGGTATCGCAAGCGTGGCACTCGCATGAGGCGGACGGCACGGAAGCTCCGAGGCTTGGCGCCGGAGGTCTTCCTACGAGCTCTATGGCTCACGCTTGCCGACTGGAAGAAGGGCGCAGACGCGAGCACTGCGCAACTGGCGGAGGGGCTGAAGAGCATCGCGTTGGAGAGCGTCGAGTTCAAGCACGACTTCGATGCGGGCGATGAGGCTGAGAGCGGATACGAGGACCGAGACCTGGCGGAGGCCTTCCTGAAGAAGGTCCTCGGGGGCCTCGACAGCTACCTCAAGGACCAGATCCGTCTGACGGTCGACGGTGCGGATGGCCCGCGCGATGTGGAGATGCAGTGCCGCTTGGAACCCGGTGGTGAAGGGGTGTCGTTGGTCTACACGCGAACGAGCACCGCGCAGCCGACGCTGAAGTTCGTGGTCGTGGTAATGGCACAGGGCGAGGCGCCATACCGGCAAGAGTTCCTTTGGTGCCTGCCACCGCACCATCAGTCGCGTATCCTGGTGCATCTCTACAACTGCGTACGGGAGGACTATCAGGCAGGGCGCGACGCCCTGCCAGCCGTCGGATTGCCTTTCATCCCAGAGACCTTCCTGGCACGTGACGCGGACGAGGTCTGCCGGCTGCTGAGCATTGCGCTGCAGAGCGAGGACCGGCTCGTGACGGACCTGCTGGCGGCTGAGGGCATGAATGAACTCGAAGCGGTGTATAGACCGCTGCGCGACTTGGCCGAGGCTTACCAACGGTTCATACACGCGTTTCATCACACAGGCTTCTTCGCCGCGCTGAACAGCGACTTCGACAGGCTGCAGTCCGCTTACCGCGAGGCCTACCGCAAGCATATCGAACATGCATCGGTGAGTGTATCGGGCCCATTGCTCCACAAGGCGTTCATGGTTGTACCCAAGGCGGCAGCCGAAGCGTCGGACTGGGCATGGCAGCGCCAATTGGAAGGCGCGGTAGTTACGCCGCTGCATCCTGCCGTGCTTGACATGATCCGGCACCAGCACACCTTTCTCTGCGAGAGCTTCTGCTTCTGCGTAAGGCAGGCTCTGGCCGACCCAGAGGAACATGCCTTTTCCGAGCGACACTGGAACCGAGTGGCAGACCTGGCGCAGATGCAGTGGCCCATCTTCGGTACCCTTGCAGCCGATGGGCAGACACTCGATACCAACGTGCGCAGTTATGGCTATCTGCACCTCGTCGGGGAGTGTAGCGGAGCGGCATCTCTTGTCACCTCCCGCCTGCTTCTCGATGACGATGCCGATGATGACGAGGAGATCACCGATACCGAGCTCTTCCGCGTGACGCGGGCGTCCAAACTCATCCACCAGGTATTGGGTGACTACCGCAGCCTACACGCCCATGCCTCAGATGGCATCAGCATCGGCGCTTACTGCGGGCGCGAGATTCAGCCAGTAGTCGCGGGCATCGATGCGTTCCTGAAAGATGCGATGAACGGGCGCGATGAGCGCCCCTACTCACTGCAACTTACCATCTTCTCGGATAGCCGCGACGATTCCTCCGTCATGCGTTGGATCTCATCGTGGCGTGATCGCTGGCAAGTTGCAGAGTGCGCGCAGGGAAAGGCACACTATGCTCACTGTCGGATCTCGATATCCCACCGGGTGATTGCGCCCGGAGCGGACCACGAGCCTTTTGCCAAACTGCTCAGTGGGGCCAGCTTCGACGTAATGCTCTTTACCGAGTTCATCACCGCGGGTAGGAGCAGCTTCGTGGATCTGGGCGAGGGCCCAGCTTTGGCGGATGATTACCGAAAGTTCCCGGTGCTAGAACGGACCTGCTGTGCCGTTCGTGGTGGAGGCCTTGAGAGGCAACGAGAGCGTGTCTTGAGTAATCCTCGCTTCCTTCTCGGCAGCCTCCATGCCGAGGTGATGGCGCGCTTGAACGACCATCACCAGCCATCAGATTGCCATGCTGTGATCAGCCAGAGCAACTATCAACCTTGGGAAACCGTGGTAGATGCCGCGCACAGGTGTAGTACCTGGGTCGTGTGCATCGATCCCTCCGTGGACGAGTATCTGCTTCGTCGCACTGGTGCTGGCGATGCGCACAGCCGAGAGATCATAGGATTCGGCACCGGCGTTGGCCCCCATGGCGAGAACAACTACACGGTCTCTACAGAGCAGTTCTCGATGGCAGACGTCCGCCGCCGCATCAGCGACAAGGTACTCAGCTGCCTGGGCCCTTGGGATGCCACTACCCGCGAGGCGATTGCCGAGAGCCTCGTTCGGGAGGCATCGCAGATTGCCGGCCTTTCGGTCGTGAAGGCGACTGGACCTTCGGAATACGTACGTGATTACATCGCCTATGCCACTATCCGCAAGCTACTTCCGCCCGATCCCAATAGCTTCTGCGACGATCTGGTATCCGTAGATGCCTACCGCCATTGGTTCGACGAAACGAAGGATGCGGAGCGGCCGGACCTACTACGGCTGCGTGCACGCATTGTGGATGGCTACATCCGTGTGGATGCGCAGATCATCGAGTGCAAACTCGCCCAGCAATCAGAGGGCTACCTAGTGAAAGCCCGACAGCAGATTGAGAGTGGTCTGCGCCGCCTCGTGCCCTGTTTCCGGCCGCGTGAACCAGGACGGCCTACTGGTATCGATGATCCGCCCGACCAGCGCTATTGGTGGATGCAGCTCCACCGGCTCATTGCCAGCCGTGCTCAGACATCGAGGCCAGAGTACCAGAAAGCAATCATGGCGCTGGAGCGGCTGAGCGAAGGGGAGTTCTACATCTCCTGGCAGGCAGCGGCTGTGGGTATCTGGACCGATGTTGCTGACGGTACGCTGAGGCATCGATCGCCTTGGCATCTGAACCTAGACGGCGGCAGCATCGATATCTCCGTGGTGACCGCCGGAAGGGAGTTCATCCGCGCAGCCTGTTTGACAGATGCTAGAGGGAATATCTTCAGCACCGAACCGGCCCTGCGTCGCGGGCCCTGCTCTAGTTCAGCAAGCATCTCTGATGATGCTGACCCCACTAGTCAGGTGGGGCACGCAGAGGCACCGGGTGTCACGGGTGGTTCTGTACCGGCTGAGACGGATACGAGTCCTCGGTCCCTGGCTGGTAACGCGCTAGGGGCAGAACCGACCGATGTCGATGAGAGTGAACCTAAAGCGAGCCAATATGACCAGGATGTCGGCGGTATGGTGGCTACAGTAAGCCCCGCCAAGCCAATGAACGACTGTGCCAAGCAGGCAGGCGACCCACCCATGTCGGTGGATGACAGTGGTCACCATGGGTCGATGATCCCTGCCAGTTCTGCTGGAACCGCCGGCATAGTTCATGCCGAGGCCTCTGCGGGAGCCGGCGTACGAGGGCGAGTCCCGAAGCGTATCCTGCTGGGCCAGACGACATCAGATGGGAGAGACGTTTACTGGGAGTTCGGGCACCCTGATCTTCCCAACCGGCACATTCTGGTCTTCGGGGCATCTGGTACAGGCAAGACGTATACCATCCAGGCCCTTCTGAACGAGCTGGCCGCTTCGGGGCAGAATAGCCTGATCGTGGACTATACGAATGGCTTTACCAATCCGCAGCTGGATGCCGTTACCGTTGCACGATTGAATCCAACCCAGCACGTTGTGAAGCGAGAGCCCTTGCCCGTGAACCCCTTCCGCCGGCAGACCAGCACGTTCGACGGGCTGGAGATCGAGGAGTCGCCAGCAGATACTGCCGGGCGCGTCAGCGGCATCTTCAGTGAAGTCTACCAATTGGGTGATCAGCAGAAGTCCGCGCTTTACTCAGCCATCCGTGACGGCATCCAAGAGGAGGGTGACGCGTTCTCTCTTTCGAAGCTTATGCAGCGGCTCGAGGATCTGCGCGCGGTCGGTGGACCGACTGCCAACTCAGCGGCAAGCGTCATCAGCCGCATCCAGCCTTTTGTCGACACCCGCCCCTTCGGCCGCGAGGCGGAAGGAAGCTGGGAGCGGTTATTCAGCGACGATGTCTCCCGCTGCCACATCATCCAGCTCGCCACTTTCATCAAGGACAGTGCGCGCCTGATCACGGAGTTCGCCTTGATAGACCTCTACTGGTACTACCGAGCTAGGGGCAGCAAGGATCAGCCCAAGGTCATCGTGCTTGACGAAATCCAGAACCTTGATCATAGGCTAGAGAGCCCCCTCGGCCAGTTCCTAACGGAGGGCCGGAAGTTCGGGATTTCACTCATTCTCGCGACTCAGACGCTCAGCAACCTCAGCAAGGACCAGAGCGACAGGCTCTTCCAGGCAAGTCACAAGCTCTTCTTCCGGCCAGCCGACACTGAGATCCGCTCCTTCTCGAAGATCCTGGAAACGGCAACGGCTACCCACGCTGATGTATGGGTGCAACGCCTCTCATCGCTGAAACGGGGGGAGTGCTTCTCTCTTGGGCATGCCCTGAACGAGACAACGGGGAAGCTTGAGACGAGCAAGTACTTCCGCATTCGCGTGAGCTCGCTCGAGTCGCGTCTCGGTGGAATGTGACGGATAATGCTGCCTACGAATTTCCACAAGACATTCGTTCCAGAGCGGCGCCTGATTGGCGCACTTCTGGAGTACGCTGCGCTGGGGAAAGGGGGCGACCTTCAGACCATCTCGCGTGAGACAGGCATTCCGATGGGAGCCTCGACAGGTAAGGTGCCAGCGATCATCGATTATGCACGCGGTATGGGACTCATCTACCTGCAGCAAGCGAAGGGCAGTGCGATACGCCAGCCGGTGCTGACCCCATTCGGCCGCGTTGTTGCGCTGGAGGACCGCTTTCTTGGTGAGAAGGTCACGCAGTGGTTGGCGCACATGAACCTCTGCCGTGGCGACATCGGCGCTGTCGGGTGGCATGCTGCCTTCGCTACTGGCCGAGCCGTGCTCGGCCGCTCGTTTACCAGGCCTCAGCTCGAGGCCCACTTGGTTAGCGCCTGTGGCCCTGGGAATGACCGAATAGGCCCCCTGGTCGGAGCATACCTCGACGATGCGGCGCTTGGACGTGCCGGAGTTCTGCGCGCTGACGGCGATCAAATCACCCGTAACAAGGCGCCGGTTCTTGATGGCTACGCCATCCCATACTCAGCACTCATCCTCTCCTTGCTCGACGCCTTTTTCCCGAATCAGGGGCAGATCACATTCACCGACTTCCGACGCAAGACGCTGTGGTTTGATGTCTGCCTGTGGGACGAATGCGATGTGGAACGTGCTTTCGCGCTCATGGAGCGAAAGGGCTACTTAGGGGTTGATCGCCAGATGCGGCCGTGGATCATCGAGAGGAAGAGTGCTTCCGATGAAGTCTGGCCAAGGTTGTTTGACGAGATGTCCTAGAAGCGAGAGTGAGCGATGAGACTCGGAGAACTCGTTACCTTCCGGAGGGACCTGCTCTTCAGCGGCGCTGTCCAAGTCGGGTGGCTGGAGCATGACCGTTCGCTCGCGGAGCGGGCTGCACGGCATTATGTATTCCATGGTCCCAACTATCATGGCGTCTCAGATGAGGACCTGGACGACAGCACGCATCGGCTCGTGGATACCGCTAGCTTCACCCAAGATATCCTCGAGCGCCTTTCCGGTGCTACCGCGGACGAACCGTTCGCGTTGGCCATCGCGGGTTATGGCACTGGGAAGTCGCATCTCGCGCTCACTCTGGCATGGCTCCTCAGCTACCCCGATTCGGATACATCCCGCCAGATCCTACGGAACCTCACCATGGCTGATTGTGGGATCGGGGAGACAGTGGATCGGATGCTGGCGAGCACAAGAGAGCCGTTCCTGGTAGTCGCTATCAACGGCATGCAGGACTTTGACCTGAGCTCGGAGATCACGCGCCAGATACTCCTCGCTCTGCAGAAACACGGCGTTGACACGGAGCGGCTGGAGAGCCTACGCCCACGATTCCAATCCGCCGCCAAGTTCACGCTATCTTTTTTCGAGCCGCTCCGAGCGGAGTTCGAGGCACGCTTTGGGCCCGGCTGCACAGTCGACAGCATCGCAGAGCGCCTGAGGTGTCAGGACGAAGATGCTTTTCGGGATGTCAGCGCCATCTTCGAGGCGAAAATGGGCGCCCCCATCCATGCGGTAGGGCAGGAGTCACTGCACGACTTCATCCGTGTGACCAAGGATGTCTACTGCGGCCCCGGTAGGCCCTTCCGAGGTCTGGTGATCCTCTTCGACGAGTTCGGCCGCTACCTGGAGTTCGCCGTGCAGAAGCCCCATGTTGCCGGGTCGGGCGCGCTCCAACAGCTCTTCGAGTGTGTCCAAGCCAACGCAGAGGGCGTGTTTCTCCTGTGCTTTATCCAGTATGAGCTGAGAGCCTACATTTCGCGTGTGGCTCCAGAGTTACGCGAGGACCTGAACCGTTACGTCACGCGATACGATGCGGTACGGAAGGTCCGCCTCTCAATCAACCTTGAGACGCTGATCGCGAATCTTTTTGAGAGGGCTGAGCCCGCCGCGGTAGAGCGGCAGGTTGCCCTTGCTCGGCAGTCAGGCGGATACCTTCAGACGTCGCTACGGCGCTGGTTCCCAGACACCCAGAACCACGCGCTTTGGGTGGATCCCGAGCGTTTCGAGCGCGTTCTCCGGGATGGATGCTGGCCCCTGCATCCCCTTTCCACGTGGATGCTATGCAAGCTCTCTTCGGTCGGGAAGTCGCTGCAGCAACGCTCAGCGCTCTCGCTTCTTGCCGACACCTATTCCGAGATACAGGGGGTTGATCGAGCGGATGGGCATGTCATTCGTCCGGTCGATCTATGCAACCAAGCCCTCATTGAGGAGTTCCTTGCATCCGAGCGGTATGGCCAACAAGGCGCGAGCGCAGCGAACTACGAGAGCGTGCTCGAACGCTACCAGCAGGAACTCTCGGCAGCGGAAAGGGCCGTACTGAAGGCAGTTCTCCTTAGCTCCAAGATAGGGGCTAAGGTAGCATCCAAGGAAGACTGCCTAGGGTTGCTGGGCGAGCTCACTGGGCTAGACCCCTCCGCGGTAGGCAGTGCGGTACGCGCCCTCGAGGGCGACTATGGTGCCCTGGAGTGGAACGAGCGACTTCGCCAGTACGAGATCGCCGGGGATGCAGTGCCCCGTCGTCACTTCCTTACCTGGCTTGACTCTCAGGCATCAGCCGTGGACGCAGCCAGCCGGGCGGCCATCTTTAGTCGTCACGGGTCGGAATGGTTGGAGCGGAGGACCTATGAAACGGACTTCGGCTCTGATAGTAGCATCACCACTCAGGACTGGAAGTATGCAATCCACTTCTCGCATCTTTCGGAACTGACGCCCCAGATCAGCTTCGCCCTGCAGGAGTGGGCAGAAGCCCGCGCGGTAGACCAGCCCAAAGGTCGTCTGTTCTACTGTTACGTGGGCCCTGAGAGCGACCTGAGTGCTGCCGAAGCCTTGGTCCGCAGGGTTCTTCGGGAACAGATGGCATCTTGCGGTCTTGATCTGAAACCGGGTGCTCCGTTGGCCGTCATCCTGTTGCACGACGCAGACGGGTCCTTCGGCCAAAAGCTGGCTGAATACTGGGTACTATGGGATGGTGCAGGGGGCCAGGACCGCGAACGGTATGGTGCCTTTATCAAGGATCGTCAGAGCAGCCTACTCCAAGAGATCGAGGAGCAGTTCGCAAGCCTGGAACGGGAACGACGCCTGATCTTCGCCTGCGACACGCCTATTCCTACAGCCCGCGTTAAGCGGATGCTGGAAGCACTGTTTGCGTCAGTGTATCCTGAACGAATCCCCTTCCCATTCGATGGTTTCACCACTGCCCGAGGCAACGCCGCCAAGGACTGTGCCGATATTATGCGTGACCTCTTCGCAGGGAGCTTCAGCCGGGATAAGCTATCGACCTACGCTCCGCAGAAGAAGAACCGGGCGTACAATGTGCTAGACGGCACTTGGGGAGTCCTCAACAGAGATGGCTCACTCCGAAGCACGCCTGCGGATATGGCAGTCAGGCATGTGAGCGACATCCTGGAAGGTCGCCTAAAGCAGACGGATCGTGCCGGAGTGCCTCAGCGTGTGAACTTGGGTGACATGCTACGTCTACTGTGCGCTCCTCCGATAGGCTGCAACCTTGCTTCGGCAGGCCTGCTATTGGCTCTCTTCATCGGCGCGCGTCGTGGTGACCTCAGCCTCCTGAGGGCGGGTCAGGCGACGAGTATCGAGAACTGGCTGCCCCAGGCCCTCCCGTCCCACTACTTGGACGTCACGATTCTCGATTCAACCGAGATCGTCGCTACGAGCGGCACCGAGCTATCGGAGTGGCGGAGGCTGTTGGACAAGTGGGACTCTGAGATGACTTTCCAGGGCCGCGTGGCATGCGAGCGTGCTGCAAAGGCATTGGCGGATCGGATCCCTGTCCCGTCTGAACTCTACTACCGCTATGAGAGTAGGTGCAAGGACTCGAGGGACGCTGCAACGCGGCTGCGCCAATTCGACGAGGATCTCGATAATGCCCTTGAAAAGATAGAGAGAGGCATCAGTCGGGACGACTTCCCTCGACTCTCCTGGGGGGCCGCCAGCCTGGCAGAGATGGCAAGGAAGCTAGAGGGTGAGCACTGGACTCCTGAGGAGCGCAACAGGCTTAACCAGCCATTGGCGCAGGCGAGGCTGCAGATACAGCAGCTGTTTCCGCGGTGGCTTCCTGTGCAGCGCCCCAGGAGCCACACCCAACTGGACAAGTGGGTGTACGATATGCGTAGGCTCGTGGGCGCGAATCTGCAGACGTTGGGTCTAACCGAGGAGTGTGCCGCGCTTGAGGAGCATGTGCAGCAGGTGGAGCTGCAGAACCGTGAGATTCAGAAGGTGGATGAGGCCATCGGGCAGATCCGCGAGATGGAGCGGGGCAATCGCCCTACAGATAGCACGCCGATCGCTACTTTGGATGCCTGGCTTGATTCCCTGGGGAACTATCGAGTGCTGCTCACCACTGCTCGCCAACGTGCCGGCGCCATACACCAAGAGATTCTGCAAGCGCTCGGGCAGCTTGCCGAACTCGAGAGCGCCTACAAGGGGCAGATCACCCGTCACAAGGAGCGGCTTTCCGCTCTCTACGAGATCGAGGAGGTCCGGGGCCTCGGCGACCTCGCGAACCTGCGGGCTGAGGCGGCTGCCCTCCTGCAGATCTTCGTTGGGCGAGAGACCGACCTGTCCGACTTGAAAGCTATCCAACGAGAGTTGGAGCTCGTTGAGAGGCATTTCCGTCGTCTTCAAGACGAGACGCTCACTGATGCTGCGTTCCAGACAGCCCTCAGTGAGTGCCTGCACGAGACGAAAGACGCCTTCCCGAATGATGATCCCCCTCTTGAGCCGGAAATGATCTACAACAGTATTGCCGACGCGATTGGTACTCAGCGAAGGCAGCGTGCCGAGGAGTGGGTCCGTGCCAATGTACCTGACCTGCGCGCCATCACAGGCTACAGCGCCGAGCAGGCGCACGCATGCTTTTCCAAGCTGCGCCAGATGCCCTGCCTACTCTCGTCCGAACAGCGCAAGCAGGTGTCAGATGCATTGTCTGCGTGCGAACAGAGACTCGGCGAGTTGGAGGTTGATGGGCTTTTCGTACGGTTTCGTGCATTACCGAGACCAGCCCAGGATGTTTTCTTGCAGCGGATTCGGGACTACATAGGGGAGCGCTTGAGTACTTAGCAGCGCACTTCCTCGCGCTGTCTGAACCAAGCAGGAGAATCCGGATGGCCGAGGCGCCAATGAACTCCACGCCCTGGTCCCAGACATACCAAAGGAACCCTGTGAGCAGCATCCGGCGAAGGTCGAGCGTGGTCCTT
>DUUU01000473.1 GCA_012841485.1 Armatimonadota bacterium | reverse complement strand
CCCGGAGCCGTCGCGCTTGCCGTGGAGACGGCAACCGGTGGCACCGACTACATCGTCTCGGCCCCCGAGGGAACCGCGGTCACCGTGCCGACCCACAGCGGTCCCCTGGCGGTAGAGGGCGGCCTGGCCATGGTAGCGACCGCCGGCCAGGAGGTGCGCTTCGCCTCCCTGGTCGGTGGCAAGCGCCTGGAATGGAATGGACACCGGCTGCTGCTGCCTGAACCGATTCTGCGCGGCAAGGTGGCGCGCTACGAGAACGACGGCCCGAATTGCTGGCTGGAGCTCGACCGGGCGCTGCCCAACCCAAACGCCCTGATTGGCCGCACCATCCTGGCGGGGAAGGGCGAGAAGTACACCGGCTACGAGATCCGGGCGATTGAGGGGAAGAGGATCTATGTGCGCAAGGATGGCGCGGGCGTTGATCTCCTGCCGTGCGAGGAGTGGCGCCTGGTCCTCTCGGCCTCGCTGAACCTGGAGTGAGAGCCGGGAGAGACCCGCGGGAATGGCATACGGCCACCCGCCGGGGGGATTGGAGTAACCGTGAGCAGCTGCATCGCGATTCTCAACGCGACACTGGTTGACGGCACCGGCCGGCCGCCGCTCCCCGAGAGCGTAGTCGTGATCCGTTCCGGGTGGTTTGAAGCGGTCGGGCAGGCGGGCGAGGTGCCGGTTCCGGGCGACGTGGAAACAATCGACGCTACCGGGCGCTACCTCATTCCGGGGCTCTTCGATTGCCACATGCATATCGTAGGGGGGCCCTATCGAGCGATCAAGACCCTGCGCGACACCCTGGCGATGGGCCTGACCACGATTGCCCACGTGGGCGGGTTCCGAACGGGAGCGGAGGTCGCCGCGTTGCGCGACGCCATCGAAGAGGGCCTGGTGGGTCCCTGCTCGCGCCTGGTCGCGGGCGCCGTCGTGGCCGCTACGGCGGGGCACGTGATGGGGCGCACGGCGGATGGTCCTTGGGAGATCCGAAAGGCGGTGCGCGAGCAACGCGCAGCGAATATCGACTTCATCAAGACGGCATCCTCGGGCGGGTTCTGGGCCGAGCACGAGGAGTGCTGGTGGCGAGACTACACCTATGAGGAGCTGGAAGCCCTCGTGGATGAGGCGCACGCCGTAGGCAAGCCGGTGGCCGTCCACGCGCACACGCAGCCCGGGCTCAACAACGCGATTCACACCGGCGCGGATATGATCCATCACGGCGCCTTCATCGATGAGGAGGCTTTACAGGGGATCGCAGAGCGCAACCTCTTCTTCATCCCCACACTGCGCGTCACCTCCGAGCGGAATATCGCCATCAAGGAGCAGGCCGGACGCCCATGGGAGGCGCGCAAGATGCGCGAGGCACACGCTATGCACCGCGAGGGCGTGCGGAAGGCGCGCGCCCTAGGAATCCGCATGGGCGTGGGCACCGACCTCCCCAGCACGCCCCCCTGGCGCGCCGGGCAGACCGCCGTCGAGCTGCTGGAGCTGGCCGCGTGCGGCTTCTCGCCGATGGAGACGATCATCGCCGCCACCCGCACCAGCGCCGAATGCCTGGGCAAGGCACACGAACTGGGCACCATCGAGCCGGGCAAACGTGCTGATCTCATTCTGCTTGATGCCAACCCCCTCGCGGATCTCAGCATCCTCACCGAGGAGCGGCACATCCGGATGGTGATGAAGGACGGCGAGGTGGCCATCCGTCGGTAGCGCGCGCGCCCTGCC
Source organism: Armatimonadota bacterium (assembly GCA_012841485.1). The sequence continues at coordinate 1,267 of DUUU01000473.1, read as the reverse complement.
GCCGGCGCGCAAGTTCCCAAGCGGTCACCTGGCAGCCGGATGGGTACGCAGCGCGGCAGGGAGAGCGGCAGCAGGAGCGAAGTGATTGGGCAGGCGCTCCCTGCGGGGCACCGCCAGTGAAGAAACAGGGGAGGACCAGAGACGATGGGCAAACTGCGCGTCGGGTTTATTGGCACCGGGAAGCGCAAGGAAAAGCGAGATGCCCTGGGCTACGCCATGGCGTATGATCACGGCACCGCCTATCAGGCGCTCGATTACGTGGAAATGGTCGCCTGCGCCGATATCGTGGAAGAGAACGGCCGGGCGTTTGCCGACCACTTCGCGATACCGAAGGTCTATACCGATTACCACGAGATGCTGGAAAAGGAGAAGCCGGACGTCGTCAGCATCTGCGCCTGGATGCACCTGCACGAGCCGATGGTCGTCGATTGCTGCAAGGCGGGCGTGCGCGCCATCTACTGCGAGAAGCCGATGGCCAACACCTGGGGAGGTGCCCGGCGCATGGCCGCGGCCGCCAAAGAAACGGGCGCGCAGCTCACCTTCAACCACCAGCGCCGCTATGGCGTGGCCTGGACCACCGCCAAGAAGCTCCTCGACGAAGGCACTATCGGCCAGCTGACGCGCCTGGAGAGCGAAGCCCCGAACATCTACGAGTTCGGCACGCACTCCATCGACATGCTGAGCTTCTTCAACAACGAGACGCCCGCGAAGTGGGTGATCGCCCAGATCGACTACCGCGAGGAGAAGCTAGTCTTTGGCGGGCACACCGAGAACCAGAACCTGGTCCTGGTGGAGTACGAGAACGGCGTTTTCGGCTTCCTCGCCAATGGGGCAGGTGGCGCGCGCCCGGTGGGGTGCTTCACGCGCCTCATCGGCACGGATGGCGTCATCGAGGTCTATCCCGTCGGCGGCCCCGCGCTGCGCTACCGGCCCGCGGGATCGAAGGAGTGGATCGTGCCCGAGCTTCCCCCAGAGGTCAACATGATCACGGAGGCGATCTCGGACGCGCTGACTTGCCTTCGCGAGGGCCGCAAGTGCCAGCTCGACGTAAGCAACGCGCTCATTGGCACCGAGATCATCTTCGGCGCCTATGAGTCGAGCCGGCGCCGCGGACGCGTCGACTTCCCGCTCGATATCGACGATAACCCCCTCGAAGCGATGGTCGCCAGCGGCGACCTCAAGCCGGCCAAGCCGGCCTGAGGCAGCCTGCCACGGCATCAGCGCATGGCGGGGAGCGCGGGGGTTCCGCGCCATGCGCGTTTCGTTT
>DUUU01000472.1 GCA_012841485.1 Armatimonadota bacterium | reverse complement strand
TCCACTATCTGGCAGACGAGTTCCAGAAGATGGAAGGTGTGGACCTGCGCAAGGATCGCCAGGCGCTGCAGCGGTTGCGCGAGGCAGCCGAGAAGGCGAAGGTGGAGCTCTCCAGCGTCACCCAGACGAACATCAACCTCCCCTACATCACCGCGACGCAGGAGGGTGCCAAGCACCTGGATCTCACGATCACGCGCGCCAAGTTCGAGGACCTGACACGCGACCTGGTGCACCGCCTGGAAGGCCCCTTCCAGCAGGCGCTGCAAGACGCGGGCCTGAGCGCAAGCCAGATCGATGAGGTGGTGCTCGTCGGAGGCTCCACGCGCATGCCGATGGTGCAGGAGATGGTCCGCCGCATCACGGGGAGAGAGCCGCACAAGGGCGTGAACCCCGATGAGGTCGTGGCCGTGGGCGCCGCGATCCAGGGCGGGGTCCTCGCGGGCGAGGTGAAGGATGTGCTCCTCCTCGACGTGACGCCGCTCTCCCTGGGCATCGAGACGCTCGGCGGGGTCTTCACCCGCCTGGTGGATCGGAACACGACCATCCCGGCGCACAAGACGGAGGTCTTCTCGACGGCTGCTGATGGCCAAACGCAGGTCACCATCATGGTGTATCAGGGCGAGCGCGAGATGGCGCGCGAGAACCGGCTGTTGGGCCAGTTCGACCTCACCGGCATCCCGCCCGCGCCCCGCGGCGTCCCGCAGATCGAGGTGAGCTTCGATGTCGACGCCAACGGCATCTTGAACGTGAGCGCGAAGGATCTGGGCACGGGCCGCCAGCAGTCGATCACCATCACCGGCTCGACCAGCCTGGATAAGAGCGATGTCGAGCGCATGGTGCGTGAAGCGAGCGAGCACGCTGAAGAGGACAAGAAGCGCCGCGAGCAGGCCGAAGCCCGCAACCGCGTCGATAGCATGTCCTACGAGGCGGAGCGCGTGTTGCGCGACATGGGGGATAAGATCCCGGCCCAGGAGAAGGGCGAGGTGCAGCGCGCGCTTGATGAGGCTCGCGAGGCCCTGAAGGCAGAGGACCTGGACCGCATCACCGCCGCGGGCCAGGCGCTGGAGCAGGCGCTCTATAAGGCAACCCAGGCGGCCTACCAGGCGCAGGGTGGTACGCAGGAAGCCGCTGCGGGCGCTGCCGGGGCGCAGGAGGGGGCGGCCGCGCAGGGCCCCGACGAAGAGGTGATCGACGCCGAGTTCAAGGAGACCAGCTAAGATCGCGTGGCGGAGTGGGGACACGGGTCGCGGAGTGGCGGACGCCTGCCGTTCCGTGATCCGCTCCCCAGGCCGCGGATGGGGCGAAGCAGAGCAGGGGATACCCCCGCATCCGCGCGCTGGTTCCGCAGTCTGAGAACAGGCAGGGAGGGAAGAGAAAGATGCTTCGACCTACTTGGGATCCCTTTACCGATGTGATCGCGCTCCGGGATCAGATCAACCGGTTGTTCGATGAGAGCGTCTCTCGCGGGCCGGGGCGCGAAGGAATGGCCCGGCGAGGCTGGACGCCCGCCGTGGACATCTTCGAGGATAACGACAGCATCACCCTGAAGATGGATCTTCCTGGCATCCAGCAATCGGATATCCAGGTGGAGCTGGAGGGCGAGACGCTGACCATCCGTGGCGAGCGCACGCTGGACGACCAGGAGTCTCCCAATTGCCTGCGCGCCGAGCGAGTCTCAGGGCCGTTTATGCGCACCTTTACCCTGGCAACGCAGGTACAGGCAGATCGCGTGACGGCGCAGTATCGCGATGGCGTGCTCATGGTGACGATCCCGAAGGCAGAGGAGACCAAGCCGCGTCGTATCGAGATCAGTGCCTCCGCCTAGGACTCCAACACAGAGGCTGAACGTCATTCAGCCGCGCGAGCGATTGTTGGAGTATCAATCCGTGCCGGGTCGCGCGGCGGCGCAGCCGCGCCCCGGACACAGGTAAGAAAGACAGAGGGATATGGCTGACGAGAGAGAGCCTGTTCAGGAAGCGGCGGCGGCAGAGGCGGCCGCGGAGCCGAAGAGTGAGCGGCGGAGTGACGAGCGTATCGCCGCGCTCGAGGCGCGCGTCGCGGAGCTGGAAGCGGCCCTGGAGCAGCAAACGCAGGAAGCCGAGGCACACGAGAGGGAAGCGAAGGAGTTCCTGGATGGATGGCAGCGCGAGCGCGCGAGCTTCGAGAATTTCCGGAAGCGCACGGCGCGCGAGTTGAGCGACGCCGGCAATGTGGCCAAGGTGGATCTGCTCCGCGTGATCCTCCCGACGGTGGATAACCTGGAGCGGGCGCTGGACGATACGAGCACGAGTGCCGACGTGGTGCGAGAGGGTATCCGCTTGATCCATGAGCAGCTCCTCAGTGCGCTGCAGAAGCAGGGATTGAAAGAGGTGCCGACGACTGGCGAGACGTTTGATCCAAACGTCCACGAAGCGATTGACTCGGTAGAGAATACAGAGTATGAGCCGGACACCGTTGTGGAGCCGATCCTGAAGGGGTACACCTTCGGTGAACGGCTGGTGAGGCCAGCTCGCGTGCGGGTGGCTCGTTAAGCGGAGAGCTCGATGGCATGGGCGGTGCGCGGAACGCACGATGGAATGGATGCAAGGCTGCTGCCTGCTTTCCGCGCTATCGCGGCTTTCGCTGAGAGCACCCGCCTGGAGAGCCGAGACTCCGTTCTGCCTTGGCGTGGGGCCCGATGCGAGCGTGGCCCCACGCGCGGAGCGCAGGCTCTGAGTGGGTTGGGATGGAGACGAGGACGCCGTGAGGGATGAGGAGGGCGAGGCAAACGCCGGGTGCCGGCAGCCTGCCCCCTCTCCCCTGTCAGATCCGGGGAGAAGATGTCAACATTCAAGGACTACTACGAGGTGTTGGGCGTGAAGCGGGACGCGACGGATAAAGAGATCAAGCAAGCGTTCCGAAAGCTCGCGCGCAAATACCACCCGGACGTGAACCCCGGCGACCCCGCTGCTGCCGAGAAGTTCAAGGAGCTGAGCGAGGCCAACGAGGTGCTCAGCGACCCGGAGAAGCGGAAGGCCTATGACCGCTTCGGGGCGCAGTGGAAACAGGCCCAGCAGGCGGGCGCTCGTGGCTTCGACTTCCAGAACCCCTATGGGGGCACGGTTCACTTCGATCTGGGGGGCGACCAGGATATCAACGAGATCCTGCGGAGCATCTTCGGCCTGGGCGGCGGCTTTGGCGAGGGCGCGGCACCGCGCGGCGGTCGCGGCGGCTTCGGCGGCTTCGGTGACCTCTTCGGGAATGCGTTTCGCGAGCGGGGGAGCATGGGAGGAGCTCCCGTCCGCGGTGCCGATGTCGCCGCCGAAATCGAGATCTCTCTCGAAGAGGCGTATCATGGGGGCGCGAAGCCGGTCCAGATCAATGGCCGGCGCGTAGAGGTCAAGATCCCAGCCGGCGTGGACACCGGAGCCCGGCTTCGCCTGGGGGGCATGGGCGAGCGCAGCCAACACGGCGGCCCTCCGGGAGACCTCTATCTGACGGTGCGAGTTCGCCCGCACCCGGTTTTCCAGCGCGACGGCGACAATCTGCGTTGCGATGTGCACATCAGTTTCGCGACGGCTGCCCTCGGGGGCGAGACGACGGTGCGCACCCTGCGGGGAGGCACCGTTCAGATGAAGATCCCGGCCGGCACCCAGGGCGGACAGGTGTTCCGCTTGGGTGGTCTGGGAATGCCCAAGCGAGGGGGTTCAGGCTATGGCGACCTGCTGGCGCGGATCAACATCATCGTGCCGCGTGACCTGAGTGACCATGAGCGCGAGCTCGTTGAGGAGCTCGCCCGGCAGAGAGGGTGAAGAGGATGCGGGAGGAACGCCGGGATGAGCCACTATTCATGATCAGTGTTGTAGCGCGGATCTGTGACATGCATCCGCAGAGCATTCGGCTCTACGAACGATTGGGGCTCATTCGTCCACGCTACATCAGCAAGCGCCGCTTCTTTTCCGAGGCGGATATCGAGCGCCTGCGCCAGATCCGGCGCCTGACACAGGAGATGGGCGTGAACCTGGCGGGGGTGGAGATCATCTTCAGCCTGCTCGACAAGATCGATCAGCTCCAGCAAGAGCTGGAGGATGTCAAGGCGGAGCATCGCCGCGCCACAGGCGCCTTCCTGCTCCCCGCCAGTCCGGATGAGTGATCCCCTCGCTTCTCACAAACACTTTGGGGCATGGGACCGCACAGCGGTCCCATGCCCCTTTTCACTTGATGCCGTAGGCTGGCCACCCGATGACTTGGATGCTCGCCACCGGGCGGCCTCTTTCCCGCGGCGTTACTCCAGCAGATAGTCAGCCACCGCTGCCGTGGGCGTGAAGGTCAGCTTCTCGCATGCTTGAACGCGAGCGGCGGCGGGTTGATTGGAGTCGCTGCGCGCGTGGACGCGCACGGCCGCGGGGGCCTTGCCCAGGAGCGCCTGCGTGTCGACCGCGATGGCGCCACACCCGCGGTCGGCCGGGATGCTCTTCAGGCGCATGTCCTTCTGGAACTCCGGCAGGCCCTCGGCCGGGAAGTGGTCCCAGGGCCCCAGGTTGCCGCACGGAACCAGGCGCCACCCCTTCGCTTCGCGCTTCAGCCACACCGCGCCCTGCGCCTCGACTGCCTCGACGCGTGCCGGGCGGTCGCCGGCGTTGAGATAGACGTACTCGGGGCAGCGGGTGTAATCGACGCGCCGGCCATCCATCAGGGCGCTGAAGGCGAGGATCTCGCCCGGCTTGGTGATCAGCCAGCCGTAGGGCGGGAGACGGTAGCCTTCCACTTCCCATTGCTGCTCGGGGTGGTAGTTGACGTGTACCGTCAGACCTCGGGCATAGCGAACCCGCACCCGGCCGAGCTTGCGCGAGTCCTCGCGCAACGCCTGGCTAGTGGAGACGAACTCGCGGCCATCATGATAGTGGATCTCCGCCACGCGGTCGGTGAGATACTCCTTCTGCACGCCCTGCATCAGCGCGTAGAGCTGGATCATGCGCGAGAGCGGCGGGAGGTAGCTGTAGCCCATCATCAGCATGTGCCCGTAGGCGAGGCTGGCGGCGACGTACTGGTGGAACTCCACCGGCGCGGGCCATTCGCCCTTGTCGCCGTAGAGCCGGTTGGCCTGCTGGGTATCCCGGAAGAAGACCGAGGGCGCGTAGCCCATCATCGTGCCGTGATTCAGCGGGTGGATCTTCAGCAGGTCGAAGTCGACCAGCGGCGGGATCTTCGAGGCATCCTCGCCCATGAAGAGCGAGGCATAGTCCATATCGGCGATCCCGGCGTACATCCACCGGACGGCGCCCTCGCTCATCACCGTGCCATACCACTTGCGCGTCTCCAACATGCTATCGCCGTTGAAGTAGATCTGGTCGCGCGCGATGCCGGCGCCGGGCACGCCCGCTTCAAAGTCGCTGGCATCGGGGCGCTGGCACGAGTGGGTGTCCATGTAGACCGAATCGGGCGCGTAGTACTGGTGCGCCTTCTCGCCCACCAGCCGGGCAAGCACGGGGAGGTAGTTCGCCTTCGCCCGGTAGTTGCCAAACCACCCCTCGGCGAGGTCGCCGTTTTGGCGCAGCGCCACGCAGTTTTCGTCGAAATACTCGTTGAGCGGGAACCAGTCGCGCAGGTCGCTGTAGGCGCCAAAGAGGTAGCCCAGCTCCTTGATCTCCTTGCGGTAGGCCTGGATCTGCTCCATGGTGAGCGAGGGGTGCGGCTTCCAGCGCCCGCCAAAGCCCTCGGCGAAGTCCTGCACGTAGAAGCGCGCGAAGTCACACGTGATCACGTGGTCGATGCCATGGCGCTTCATCGTCCGCCACAGGTTTGGCTGGATGTAGCTTGCCATCACGAACATGTAGGGCGAGAGGCGCTCCAGATGTGGCGTCGCGGGGTGCGGGATATTGGGGAGTACCTCGGTGAATTCAGGCGAAACCGTGACCAGAACGCGCTCGCGCAGGTCATTGCGCCGGCCATTGGTGAGGGGGTAATACTCGGTGCCGGTCATCAGCGCCACCCCGTCTCCCCCTTGCGGGATCATGCCGTTGATGCGGCTGCAGTGGGAGTGGTACCAGTCCGAGTACACCGAGACAAAGACGTCGCGGCCGCAGGCGACGAGCGGGCCGGGGCCCATGCCGTAGGTGAGGTAGGGCACGGCGATGGGGCGCGCTTCCGGCAATCCCACCACGCGCCCGAAGCCGAGCCCGGTGGCCGCGCCGCCCGCGCTGGTCACATCCACGACGAGGGTGGTGCCCCGAAGGGTATAGGTGGCCTCCCACGTGGTGCCTTGCTCCCAACGCGCGGTGAGCCGGCGGTTTGCCAGCTTCGCGGAGACAAGTTTCGGCGCGCCTGCCCGCGCGCCGCCCGGGGCCTCATGCTTCAGCTCGCCGCCGGCCATCGGCTGGAACCAGGGCCCGTCGTTCCAGCGTGCAGTGATGCCCTCGAACAGACCCTTGGAGGGATCCACGCGGTATTGCAGCACGCCGGCCGCCGTGCTGCAGGTGAAGAGCGTGCCCGGGGCGGCTGCTTCCACCTGCGTCTTCACGCCACGGGGCGGCGTGGGGAGCATCCCGTTATCCGAGATCGGGAAAGCAGGCTTGGCGGGCCGCGTGTTCGCCGTGAACGGCTTGCGGTTGCGCGTGTAGAAGGCGAGGGATTCCAGGGTGAGCCGGCGAGGCTTCTCGGCCCGGCCCACGTTGATCTCCAGCCCGGCGAAGCGCATCGGGAAGCGCGCGCCGGCAAGCGCCTGGCGCTCTAGCACGCCGTGGAGAAGGTTCCAGTAGGTGCTGGTCACGGTGCCCAGGTCGATCGCGAAGTCGCGCTCGGCAGCATCCACCAGGTGGGCCACCACGCTGGGATGGCGCTCTTTCATGCGATCCGTCTCGGAGTAGAGCCACAGGTTCGCGGCGTCGAACCGACCCTCGATCAGGATCGGCCGGTCCGGACGCAGGAGAATCGTCGCCGACTTTTCGTTAGGGCCCCAGGTGACCTGCCCGCCCCGGTCGCGCCACAGGCGGTACTTCTCGGAAAGCTGGACGGAGGCATCCACCTCACCGATAGCGAACGCGCTCCAGCCCTTCAGGTCGCCAAACGCCACCTGCGCCCGCGGCTTCTCCTGCCGGCCCGTCCAGACCACTTCATAGGGGCGCTCCCCCGGATGCGAATCGGCGGGAAGGGCTGGGTTCACCGGGATGGGGCGCATCTCCTCCGCGGCCTCCACCGCGCGGCGCAGCCGGGCTACCTCGCTCACGCTCAGGACGCCCAGCTTCGCGTCGCTGATTACCAGCGGCGCGCGGTCTCGTTTGACCGCCGCCGGCAGCTCCGGCATCATGTGCCGGAACGCAATGGTGATGCTCTTCCCGGGAGTGGCCATGCCGGTGAGATCGAATAGGAAATCGGCGTCTCGCCCGGTGCCCCCGAAGGTGGCCTCCCCGTCCTGGGTAAAGATCGTCATCCACCGGTTCAGCCGGGAGTCGTACCAGGCGAAGTGGAAATCGGTGTTGGGCGGGTCGAAGTAGGGCAGCTTGTTGAGGAGGCGCCTGCGAAGCACCGATTCCGAGAGGGGCACTCCGTCAATGAGCACTTGCATCACGTAGTTGCACCCGCTGCCGCCCAGGACGCACGCCTTGAGTTGGAGGAGCGGGCGCTCCTCCTCCGAGCAAGCCGGCACGGCGATTCGTGCCGTCCATTCCTGCCCGGCTTCTACCTCCAGGCGGCCTTCGTGAACGGGCACCGCGCGCTGAAGCGGCGGCACGTC
>DUUU01000471.1 GCA_012841485.1 Armatimonadota bacterium | reverse complement strand
CGCTCATGCAGGAACGGAGAAGTATCATGGAGCTCGCTCGTCTCACGACCCTGATGGCCTTCGCCCTACTCGCGGCGCTTCCCCTCGCGCCGGCGGCGCACGCGGGGCAGGCCAGCGACAAGCCGCTTTCGTACGTCGCTAACGGCGGCTATGAGCGTGGCATCGCTGGTTGGAACGCCCCCACGGGAATCACGCGTGTGGTGGCTTCGCCTCGGGGCGGGCAATGCCTGGAGGTGGATGCGGGTGCCACCGCGACCCAGGATGTCCACATCGGAGGTAACATTCGGACCTACACCGTCGCCGTTGATATGAAGGCGTCCGGGATCGTGCCGCAAGGGAAGGTCGGTTACGCCTACGTGGCGCTCTACCAGCTGGATAGCCGCGGACAGTACCTGGTCTACCGCGACTTCGGGCGCACGAGCACCGATCAGGAGTGGACCCGGCACACCTATACCTTCGAGTTACACCCCGATGCGCGGGCCCTCTCATTGCGTTGCGGAATCTTTCAGGCCAAAGGTAAAGCGTGGGTTGATAACTGGACGTTGGTCGCCGGGTCCACGCCCCGGCTTCTCACGGAGGTGAGTGAACCCCAGCCCTTCACCGGCTCGACGAAGGGGGTTGTTGGCATCTTCAGCGCGCCGGGCTTCCCGGCGAAAGGCGCCGGATCGCGCCCGGAGGTGATCGCATCTATCCTCCGCGAGGCCGGGATGGAGACGCATTTCCTCGACATCGCCGCCCTCAGTGATCCCTCGCACCTGCGACCTTCGCGCTACGACATTGTTGTCCTCCCCTACGGCGAGAGTTTCCCCGCCGAGGCGCGCGATAGCCTGACTTACTACCTCCATGACGGCGGCGACTTCATCTCGATGGGCGGCTACACCTTCCTCAACCCGCTGCTGGCCGATGGAAAGGGCTATGCGCGTGAGGAAGAGGTGCTCGACAAGCGCCTGGCCGAGGCGATCCGCCCGGAGAAGTCGCTCCTCTTCGACGGCGGCTTCGAGAAGCCTGAGACGCGAGCCGTAGGCATCGGCGGGAGCGATCTCGAGGCGCGCTGGCGGCGCACCAGCGAGACATGCCAGATCGTGGATGAACACCCAGCCGAGGGGCGCTACTGCGCGCGAGTTACGAGCCACAGCCCCAAGGGAGAGGTGCAGTGGCACCTCCGCCTCCCTGGAGAAGAAGGCCGCCGCTACCGAATCAGCGCGCAAATCCGCGCGCAGGACGTGACCGGAGAAGGCTTTGCCTATCTCGCGATCTATCGCTACGGCCGCGACGGAAAGCTCATCAAGTACAACGACTTTGCCCACGTGCGCGGCACCGCCCCCTGGAAGCGGTATGAGTTCGACTTCACCCCCGAGCCCGGAACGGCGACGCTCTTCGTCAAGTGCGGCCTCTTCCGTGCCCAGGGCACGATCTGGGTGGATGATGTCCGTCTGGGGAAAGCGGATGGCACCGATCCGCGCCCGATGAACACCGCCACCGGCCACCCGGGGGATGGGCTGATCACCGATGTCCGGCAGATCGGCGTCTTCGATGCCGACTATCGGCTGAAGCGCGTGCAGCGCGTGGAAACGGCTCCCGGGCAGACGATCTTCCCCGCGGGGATTCGCCTCGGGACCGTGCGCGGCTGGGCGGCGAGCGCCACACGCGGCTACGATCATTCGCGCTGGATCCCGCTCTTGATGAGCTATGACCGCTACGGCCGCCCGCGCGGCAGCGCCGGCTCGCTGCTCATCAACTACTCCGGGTTCTACGCCGGCAGCTCCTGGGGCTACTTCGGCGTGGAAGACCGTGACCTCTTCGATGGCAAGGACCCGCTCTTGCGCAAAGGGCTGCAGCGCCTGGCGCGCTTCATGGTGCGCGCGGCCTACCTGCGCAACCTGGAGAGCGACTTCGCATCCTACGCGCCCGGAAGCCCCGTGCGCCTGAAGGTGACGTTCGAGAACCGCGGGCCCGCGCGCCAGGATGGATCGGTCCTCTTCCGCGTGCTGAACGGCGGCAAGGAGCTGATGCGCAAGCGCGTGCCGGTCGCAGCCGGCTCGCTCGATCACGCGGTGGCGGAGACGAGCTTCACGCTCCCCAAGGCGGTGGCCGGGCTGTGCCACTTCACCGCCACGCTCTCGCTTGGCGGCGAGACGGTGGACTCGACGGAGAGCGGCTTCTTCGCCATCTCGCCGCAGGTGGCGCGCCGCGGGCCCACGCTCCGCTTCCGCGACAACTACTTCCGCTATGGCGACCGGGCGCTCTTCCTCTTCGGTTGCGACAACTACAGCAACGTCTACCGCTCTACCACCGAAGGGCCGCTCTGGTGGGCGCGCGAGCATGCCGCTTGCCGCGACTACGGCTTCGAGCTCTACGAAAACCTGCAGTACAACAATCCGGGCCATGTGATGACAGAGGTCGATTGGCGGCGGTTCGACGGGATGACGCAGTCCACCCAGGAGCATGGCCTGGTCTTCATGCCCGGTCTCCTCATCGGGCACAACGTCGCCGTCTCCGACGAGCGGATCCGCGAGGAAAGCCGGCAGTGCTCCGAGTATGCCGCGCGCTATAAGGAGATTCCCGGGCTTCTCTGGTACATTAACGGCGACTATGCGCTGCGCCATGAGGATATGGAGACGCTGCGCGCGAAGTGGAACGCCTTCCTGAAACAGCGCTACGGCACAGATGAGAAGCTGAAGGCCGCCTGGGCACCCGAGGTGCCGCCCGCGCCGCTGGGTGCGCTTCCCTTCCCGCCCGAGAACCCCGGGCGCTGGGATTCTGTCTCGCAGATCGACCTCTACCGCTTCCACGTCCACCTGATGACGGAGTGGAACCGCGCGCACGTCGCCGCGATCCGGGCCCATGATGCGGAGCACCCGATCACCAGCGAGTACTACAGCTATCCGCGCCGTGGCATCGACCTGCGCTTGACCATCGCCGGCCAGGACGTCTCGAACATCGGTTATTTCGATGAGCCGGTGCGCGATCTCGATTACCTGCCGCTGCGAATCCGCTTGAACGACGTGCGCGTGCGAGGCAAGTCGGTGAGCCTGGGCGAGTATGGCGTGAAGACACACCCCGCGTGGAGCGTGGAGAACGGTGCCCGAGGGTATCATATCGTGCGCACGGAGGAAGAGGCGAAGCAGCTCTTCATGGCCGTGGCGTATTACACCTTCGGCATGGGCGGCTCCAAGGTGCAGAACTGGTGCCTGCGCGATAGCGACCAGCGCGTCTTCCCCTGGGGCGTCTTCTACCCCGGCCCGCTCATCCCGAAGGATGTCGCATACACTCACCGCAACCTGAGCCTGCTGATGCGCGCCTTCGAGCCGCGTTACGAGCCGCCGGCGCTCACCGTCCTCCTCAACGACAACATGCGCCTAGGCAATCAGGAGAACCTCGGGATCGATTCTGCCTACCGGTGCTTCGCCGCGCTCCTCGGCCTGCACGCCGATTTCAACGTGGCGAGCGATTGGTTCGCCGATTCGATTCCGGCGTCCACGCGCGTGATCATCTACCCGTCGGCGATCTGCCCGGGAGACGAGAGCTATACCGCGTTGTTGCGCTGGGTTCGCAACGGGGGCACGCTGCTCATGACGGGCGGGCCCATCTACGACGCCGACCGCAAGCCGAGGCAGAGCGCG
>DUUU01000470.1 GCA_012841485.1 Armatimonadota bacterium | reverse complement strand
TCCCCGCCATCGAGGCTATTCTCGAGGCGCTGTGCGCCGAGCGCACCTGGGTGATGCCGGCGCATGATGCCAAGCTGACGAATTTCCATGGCACGCAGGTCACCATCGACCTGGGTTCCTCGGGTCTGGCCTGGAATCTGGCCACCGCCGATTGGCTGCTCGGCGACCGGCTCCAGCCCGCGATCCGACAGCGCCTCCGCGAGCGACTGCGCCACTTCATTCTCGATCCCTATCTGGCCACCCTGGACGGCAAGCGCAACGCCGACTGGTGGATGCATACGACCAGCAACTGGAACTCCGTCTGCCTTGCCGGGGTGACGGGGACTGCCCTGGCGCAGATCGAGTCGCGCGAGGAGCGTGCCCGCTTCGTGGCCGCAGCCGAGAGGTACTCTCGGAACTTCCTGAAGGGCTTCACGCCCGACGGATACTGTAGCGAGGGGCTGGGCTACTGGAACTACGGCTTTGGGCATTTTGTTCTCCTCAGCGAGGCGGTGCGCCGCGCGACCGGCAGCAAGCTGGATCTCCTCGCTCAGCCCGAGGCGGCCGCTCCGGCCACCTTTGCCGCGCGCATCCAGATCCAAAGCGGCGTCTCGCCCGCCTTCGCCGATTGCGGCGTCCGCGCCCAGCCGGATCAGTGGTCGATGTGGCTCCTCAACCGGCGGTTCCGCCTCGGCCTGCCGCAGTATGAGACGCTCGCCATGGGGCGCCGAGACAGCCTCTTCGCTACGATGCTCTATTGCTTCCCCGATTCCCTGCCCCCTATCGGCGAGAAGACCACCGTCGGCCCGAGAATCCGGTCGTGGTTCCAGGATGCCGGCATCCTCATCTCCCGGCCCGCCGAGGGTTCCAACTGCCGTATGGCCGTCGCGCTCAAGGGCGGGAACAACGCGGAGCACCACAACCACAACGACCTCGGCTCCTACGTCGTCGTCCTGGGAGACCGGGCCGTCCTTCTCGATCCGGGCTCGGAGACCTACTCCGCGCGCACCTTCAGCGCCCGGCGCTACGAGAGCAATCTCCTCAACTCCTATGGCCATCCGGTGCCCGTCGTCGCCGGGAAACTGCAACAGCCGGGGCGGGAAGCCGTGGCAAAGGTCCTGCGCACCAACTTCACCGAGAAAAGTGTTACCCTGGAGCTCGACATGACGTCCGCCTACCCCGTGTCTGAGCTGGTCCAGCTGAAGCGCGCGTTCGTCTATTCGCACGAGGGTGCCGGCTCGCTCACTGTCACCGACCAGGTGGAGCTGACGTCGCCACAAAGCTTCGGCACGGCGCTGGTGACCCTCGGCGGATGGCGGCGCCTGGACGACGGCGCGCTGATGGTCTACGACGTGGATGAGGCGGTGCGCGTGGAGATCGATACGGGCGGCGCCGCCTACACCATAACCGCCGAGGAGATCCGCGAGGACGCGCCGGTGCTCCCCACCCGCATAGGGATTGCGCTGGAGCAGCCGGTGAAAAAGGCCACGGTGACACTGAAGATCACGCCTTTCGAGGGGCCGACGAGCGATGGCACGGGGAACCTGCTCCGCAACGGCGGCTTCGAGTACGGCACGTGGGGCTGGAATCTGCCGCGCAACGGCCAGGGCGAGCTCTCGACCGAGCGCGCCGCGACTGGGAAGCACTCGCTGAAGATCACGGATAACGACACGAAGGCGGGCTCGAACGTCACCTCCGGACGGATCCCGGCCGAAGCCGGGCGCGAGATGGAGGTGAGCGGCAAGGTGTTTCACGTGACGGGCGAGGGAATCGGGATGTACGTCCACTACCTCAACGCCCGGGGCGAGATGCTCAACGAGAAGGATGAGAGAGGCGGCATCGCCCCTGTCGGAACGCTCGCGGGCCAGGCAGGCCAGTGGGTGCCTTTCTCCTACCGCTTCACCACGCCCCCGGAAACCGCCGCCATCCGCCTCTGGATCCATAGCTTCAACGCTTCGCTGGTCGAGGCGTTCCTGGATGACCTGGAGGTGCGACCGGTGAAGTAGCACGCGGAGCGGAGCGCCCCTTTTCCCCTCTCCGGCACGGGCGGGAAGGGGCGCGCCCATCCCCGCGCCGGCCGCGTGGCCGGCGCCACGGAGGAGGGATTGCCATGGGATGGCCAGGCTTCTGTCTTATCCTGCTGCTGGTTGCTGCCCAGGCCGTGGCGGCGCCGCAGCGCGGCGAGAACCTGCTCGCCAATCCGGGGTTTGAGCAGGCGGACGAGACCGGCGCGGCCAGCTGGAACCCTGCGGGCAAGGGCCACACACTCGCTCCCGGATCCGGGCGAAAGGGCGGCCTCGCGATTGCCTGCGCGTCCAGCCAGGCGGACGAATACCACGGCGCCATGCAGGAGGTCCACTTCGACCCGCCGCTACAGCACCCCTTCGAGGTCTCCGGCTGGAGCAAGGCGGAGGAGGCAGAGGGCGTGGACTACTGCCTCTATATGGATGTTTTCTACGCCGATGGCACCCATCTGTGGGGGGTGCGCGGCGATTTCTCCCGGGGCACGCACGATTGGGAGCGCGTCGCCTACACCTTCGACGTGAAGAAGCCGGTCGCGAAGGTGCAGTTCTTCATCCTCTTCCGCAAGTGTACCGGCAAGGCGTGGTTTGACGACGTCTCGCTCTCGCTCGTCCCGTTCCGCGTGGAGTCCGAGCGCCTGGTCGTGGGCCTGGGCGGCGCCAACAACCTCGAATTCCGCGGGCTCCTCAGCTTCCCTGGAGGTTGGACGGCCACCATCCTGCAGGGAGACCAGGCGGTCTATGCCGTATCGGATGAGGGAGAGCGTGTCGCGCTGCAGTGGCCCGGCACCGATGCCACCGGGCGCGCGCTTCCCGGCGGCGCCTACACGCTTCGCCTGGATGCCAAGGAAACCGCCACCGGGGAGGCGCTGCGCCGGGAGTGGCCGGTGCGAACCCCACGTGGCGCCGGTGCGCCCTACCTGGCCTGGGTGGAGCGGAGCATGCAGCGCGTGTTGCGCGACGCGCTGCCCCCCTCCCGGAAGAGGGCACTCCGGGCCTCCGTTGCCCTCGCGGGCAATGAATACGAGAGCTTCCAGGTGTGCCTGCGCGCGCTTCCGGGGAGAGATCTGGAGTCCTGCACCGTCACTTTCAGCGATCTGCGCGACCGCCGCGGGAATGCGCTGAGCAAAGAGCACTTCGAGTGGCATCAAGTCGGCTTCGTGAACATCTCGGAACTCTACCCTCATCCGGAGATGAAGGACGCGCTGCCGGGCTGGTGGCCGGATCCTCTGCTCCCCGTGAGCCATTTCGATGTGCCGGGCGGCACGACGCAGAGCGTGTGGTTCACCCTCTACGCCCCGCCGGGCACGCCGGCCGGCACCTACCGCGGCGAGTTCACCGTGACGCCCGAAAACGCGCCGGCCGTGCGGATCCCGGTCGAAGCGCGCGTCTACGGTTTCACGCTGCCCACCCAGCCCCGGCTGAAGACGGCGTTCGCGCTCATGGATGGCTTCCTGGAGACAGTCTACGGGCCGCTGACCCCGGAACTGCGCCGCCAGTATGGCGATTACGTCCTCCGACACCGCCTCAACCCCGACGACATCTCGCGCACCGATCCGCCGGCCCTGGAGGACCTGGCCCACTACGCCACCCGGGGCCTGAACGCCTTCAATGTGCAGAACCTGGTGGAGCCGCGTGGGAAACGCGCCTGGGTCTGCTGGAGCCCGATCAGCGTCTACACGCCCCAATTCAAAGAGAGCCTGATCCAGCGCCTCGACCCCTATGTGGCGGATCTCAAGCGACGCGGGCTGGCAAGCAAGGCCTACGTGTACTCCTTCGACGAGCGCGGCGAGGAGTTCTGGCCCATCCTCCGCGAGTACTTCGGCCTGGTGAAGGAGCGCTGGGGCATCCCCACCCTGACCACGGCCTACATCGCACAAGACCCGGCGGTGATGAAGGATCTGAACATCGATTGGAACTGCCCCCTCACAGCGCGCTACGACCTGGAGGCCGCCGAGCGCTGCCGCGCGGCCGGGTTGCAGGTATGGGCCTATGTCTGCTGCTCCCCCCGCTATCCCTATGCCAACTGGCTGGCCGACGATCCTCTCGTCGAGGCGCGCGTGATCTGGTGGCAGGCGTATCACCAGAAGATGGATGGCATGCTCTATTGGGGCCTGAACATCTGGGGCCGCGCGAGCAACAAGGCTCCCATCGACCCGGAGAAGGATGGTCCCCTGCTCAGCTTTGGAATCACCCTCGAGGCTTCATGGGCCGACCGGCTTCATGGCGATGGTCTGCTTCTCTACCCGGGTAAAGATGGCCCCATCGGCAGCATCCGCCTGGCGAATATCCGCGACGGCCTGGAGGATTATGACTACCTCTCGCTGCTGGCAGAACGCGAAGGTTCCATCGAGAACGCGCGCAAGGCGTGTTTGCCGGTAACGAGCGGTCTCGCTCAGTTCACACGTGACCCCGAGGTGGTCCTGGCCGAGCGTGATCGCATCGCTCGCCGGATCGAGCGGGCTGCGGCGAAGCGGTAGGCGCCTGCCCTTCGGAGGAGCGAATCCCCCCCCGCGAGAGCGGGCGTCGGATGGAGGAGACTATGGCTGCTGAAGTCGACAATCGACCGGCCCTGGAGGC
Organism: Armatimonadota bacterium; assembly: GCA_012841485.1. The sequence goes on along the minus strand of DUUU01000470.1, from coordinate 1,355 downwards.
AGGGGCCGCACAGGTCTGCATCACCCCGCCGGTAGGCACGCAGCTGGCCGGCTATTTCCACCAGCGCGTCTCCGAGAGCGTGCGCGATGACCTCTTCGCGCGCGCGCTGGTGCTCCGCCAGGGCGACACGGCGGTGGCCCTTGTCTCGTGCGACCTCATCTGCATCGAGAAGGGGTTCGGGTGGCCCGCCAAGGAGCGGATCACGGCGCGCACCGGGATCCCGCCCGAGAACGTGCTCCTCTGCGCCACGCACACGCACACCGGCCCGGAGGTGCGCCCCGGCCGGATCTGCCCGGTGGATGACGCATGGTTGGAGCGCCTGCCTGGCCTCATCGCCGATGCCGTGGTGATCGCCGACCAATCGCGGTTCACGGCGCAGCTCCACCCGGCGAGGGCCTCAGAGGGCGATCTCTCCTTCAACCGCCTCTTCCGCATGAAGGACGGCTCCGAGCTCTTCGGGCGCGGCCCCGACGGAAACGCCATCGGCCCCGCCGGCGCCATTGACCCGGAGGTCCTGGTGCTGAAGGTGAGTGACACCGAAGGCCGGGTGCGCGCGCTCCTGGTCAACCACGCCCTGCATGTGGACGTCATTGGTGGCAGCGGCGCCCGGTTCCTCTCTGCCGACTGGCCGGGCGAGATGGCGCGCGCCCTCTCCGCGGTCTACGGCCAGGACGTGGTCACCCTCTTCCTCAACGGCTGCTGTGGCGATATCAACCACGTGCCTCACCAGCCGACTTCGCTGCCCCGCAGCGGGCCGGCGAAGTCGGTGCAGCTGGGGCGGGCATTCGCCGGCGTCGCCATGAACGCCGCCGAGAAGGCCGAGCCGGTGGCGGTCGATCACATCGTTACCCGCCTGGAGGAGCTCGCGATCCCCTACTACACGCGCGAGAGCGCGATGCGCGCCTACGTCGACAGCCTGCGGGCGAAGCCGAGCCGGAGCGATTCCGAAGAGTACACGATCAAGGCGTTCGAGGAGTGGCCGCTGGACGGGCAGATGGCGACGGTGCCGGTGCAGGCGTTCCGCGCCGGCGAGATCGCCTTCGTCGGCCTGCCGGGCGAGATCTTCGTTGCTCATGGCCTGGAGGTGAAGAAGTGGTCGCCGGCCGCTTTCACCTTCATCGCGGAGCTGGCCAACGACTGGTTCGGTTACGTGCCGACGACGGATCAGGCAGAGCGCGGCGCCTATGGTGCGCGCCCCATCCTCTCGCGCCGGCTCTCCGCCGATGCTGGCCGTCGCATGACGGATGCCCTCCAGAGGGCGCTGTGGAAGCTGTGGGAGGAGAGCGCCGGTTAGATGCAGGCGGTGCCGGGCGCCCTCTCGGCGCACAGCGGCCAGGGCGCCCGGCGTCTCCTCT
>DUUU01000469.1 GCA_012841485.1 Armatimonadota bacterium | reverse complement strand
GCGCCGATGAAGCTGGCGAACTCCTCGCAGAAAGCGCGCTCGTGCGGCCCTAGCCAGCTCCACTTGCCGCTGCGGACCACGCCCTCCATCCAAGCGACCTCCAGGTCGCCCGTCACCGGCCACGCCGGTGCTGGCCGGTCGACCGCCCGACGACCGCCCAGGAGCGCGAGCTTCGAGACGTCACTCTTTGCCATCGAGAACCTCCCCGCCGGTCGTCTCCACGAGATACCACTCTTGCGCTAGACGCCGGCTTCTCTCCATGCCCGCATTATAGATGGTTCCGAGGCAAACGCCAAGACACCATCCTTGCCATTGCGATACGATTCTTGCTATACTTGGCTACGCCCGCTCTGGTCCGGAGCAGAGAGAGGAAGCCAGGCGGACACAGGGAGCCCGCTTCTGGACGGGCGCTGTGCCTGGCGAGGAGTAGTTCCGATGATGCCAACGCCATGCCGGCACGCGGCTTTCCAACCGCAAAACCGCTTTTTCACCGGCGCGATGCTGGAAGTCCTGCTACGCCCGCAGGCATGGAGGCTGGTCGCCGCGGCGCTGCCGGCAGAGGTGGAGCCGGTGGAGGACGAGCGTCACCAAAGCTGGACGCGCGCCCACACGCATTCCCATGCCCACCAGGAGGTCCTGATCCCGCTGGCAGGTCAGGGCCGCTTCGGGCTGGCCGGGCGCACCTACCCCAGCGCGCCCGGCACGATCTTCGTTATCGATAGCTTTGAGGAGCACGACGTCCAGTATCCGGAGTGGACGTCGGATCTCGACCACCTCTGGATCAACGCGCTGCGCGACCCCTGCGTCGCCCGGCTGATCACGGTGAGGGAGGGGGTCACGCGCGTCTCAGGAGCGTGGAGCTGCTTGATCCCACGCGAAGAGGCCGGGCCGCCACTGGATCCGGTGCCGGTGCGCGCGGAGATGCCGCCATCGGTGGCACGCCTGCGCATGGTGGGGGCGCTCTCGCTCCTGATCGGCGCCCTCATCCGCCGGGGCTATGCCGCAGAGCAAGCAGAGGAACGAGACTCCTTCCAGGAGCGCATCGTGCAGAGCGTCCGCGAGCACATCGAGCACACGGCGGGCAACGGCGCCACGCTGGAACACCTGGCGCGCATCGCCGGCTACAGCACCTTCCACTTCCTGCGCCTCTTCAAGAAGCACACCGGATGTACCGTCCACGAGTACATCGACCGCTGCCGCCTGCGCCGCGCCCGGGAGATGCAAGCGCAGGGGCGCACGCGGAAGGAGATCGCCGCGGCCCTCGGCTTCTCCTGCCCCACCGCGTTCTCGCGGTGGTACCGTTCTAAGACCACCCCGCCGCCCCGCTGAGAGGCAGCGGTTCGGCCGTCCCCAGGCGCGCGTCCGACAGGCCTCAGTCTTCCTCGAGTACGCAGATGTCGGGGAGGTGGCGGTAGGCCTCGGCGTGGTCCATGCCGTAGCCCACCACGAAGAGGTTTTGCACGGTGAAGCCGGCAAAGTCCACCCGCACCTGGTTCACGCGCCGGCCCGGCTTGTCGAGGAGGCTCACCACGCGCACTGAGGCGGCCTGGCGGCTCGCAAGCGTGCCGAGGAGGAACGCCAGGGTGGTGCCGGTATCGACAAT
>DUUU01000468.1 GCA_012841485.1 Armatimonadota bacterium | reverse complement strand
TCCATCCGGCGAGGCGGGTGCCATGCTGCCATCCCCCACCCTACCGGGCGGTCGCGGAGGGTGGGCGCGCAGGCAACCCGACTCTCTTTTTAAGTTCCACAGGAACCTCGCCCGGGCCTTCCACTCCTTAATTTGGAAGAATGATTCTGGCATCCGCCTGTCGAAAACAACTATGGCCGGGGGGATGGCCATCCCCTCGAGCGAGCGCAACCTGGCGGGCAGCCGTCAGGAAGGGAGAAGTACGGGAGAAGGAGAAGAAGTTGAAGCGAAGTGGTTTCACCCTGATCGAGCTGCTAGTTGTCATAGCGATCATTGCCATACTAGCGGCAATCCTGTTTCCGGTCTTTGCACGGGCACGCGAGAACGCGCGCAAGTCCACCTGTCAGAGCAACCTGAAGCAGCTTTCGCAGGCCGTGCTGATGTATGCCCAGGACTACGATGAAACTCTCCCGGGAGCCAACTGCGAAGCGCTGGACGCTGGGAGGTGCTGGAACCTGGTGGCCTACCCCTACATCAAGAACACGGGCGTCTTCCGCTGCCCCTCCGATGCAGCGCCACTCCTCATCGAACCCGGCGCGAACCCCTGCGGGGGCAGCTTCAAGGGGGTTCCTGCAAGCGCGGTCGCGCATCACCTGAGCTACGGCTTCAACCTGCAGCAGCCGAACCGGGCGCTGTCTCAGATCCAGGAGGTCTCCTCCGTGATGATGCTGATCGAGTCGAAACACCCGTGGGCGGAGGTGGGCCCCCAGCCGCCGTATAACTACGTCGCGTGGTCCGCGGTGAGGAACCGCCACAGCGAGGGCTCCAACATCGCCTTCATGGATGGCCATGTGAAGTGGTTCAAGAGCGACGCCATCCTGGCAGGCCGGGGCATGAAGAACATCGACTCTGACGGGGGCTAGACCGCGATTCCGAGACGAAGACGCAGGCGGCTGCCCACTCTCGTGGCCGGCTGGCGAGCCGGGCATCGGGATCCCCCTTCGCGCGATGCACGAGGGGGCGGTGCTTGCCCGCGGGCGGAGGTTGATCGCCGCGCCGGGTTGTGCGCGAGCGTCGGGGCGTCCGATTCCTCATCTCGGAACCCCAGAGAGCTGAACCCGGTGGCGTTTCCTGAAACGGAATGGACGGGAACACGGGGCGCACCCCGTGTTCCCGTCCATCTCTTGTACCTGTCGGCAGGCCAGGATCCGCTGTGCGACTATGCTTCCGGCTTGGACTCTCCCGCGCTGGCTTCGGAGGCCGGTGTCTCGCGCACTGCCGGGCCCGAGACGGCCGGGGCCGGGTTTGCGTCCGCGCGCGATTGCATCCCCTGGATGAAGGGCTTGAAGAGATCGATGGGGATGGGGAAAATCGTCGTCGAGTTGTGCTCCGTCGCGATCTCGGACAGCGATTGGAGATAGCGGAGCTGGAGGCCCACCGGCTCGCGACCGATGACCGCGGCGGCCTGGGCAATCTTCTCCGCAGCCTGGAATTCGCCCTCAGCGGCGATGATCTTCGAGCGCCGCTCGCGTTCCGTCTCCGCCTGGCGGGCCATGGCGCGCTTCATCCCGTCGGGAAGCACCACGTCGCGAATCTCAGTCGCAGTGACCTTCACCCCCCAGGGCTCGGTGTGCTGGTCGAGAATCCCCTGGATCCTCCGATTGATCTCATCTCGTTCGGAGAGAAGCTGGTCCATCTCCACCTGGCCGATGACAGAGCGCAGAGTCGTCTGCGCGTACATTGAGGTGGCGGCGGCGTAGTTCTCCACCTTCACCACCGCATCGCTCGGATTCACCACGCGGAAGTAGACCACGGCATCTACCGTCACGGGCACGTTGTCGCGCGTCATGCCCTCCTGCTTGGGCACGTTCATGGTGATCACGCGCAGGTCCATCTTCGTCATGGCGTCGATGCCCGGGATGATGAAGAAGAGCCCAGGGCCCTTGGCGCCAACCAGCCGGCCCAGACGAAAGATGACACCCCGCTCATACTCGCGCACCACCTTCACCGCCGAAGTGATGACGAACACCGCGGCGACAAGGAGGAAAAACGCAAAGGGACCGAGAGCCTCGATCAGACTGCCCATATCACGTCTCCTTTCTGACTTTCAGGACGAAGCCATCCACAGCGACCACGACCGCCTGGTCGCCCGTTCGGATTGGCTCTTCCCCCACGTTTTCGGCGCTCCACAGTTCGCCTTCCGCCAGAACATGCCCGACTGGCTCAAGGTCCGTCTTCGCAAGCACCGGCTCACCCAGCAGGCCCTCGATGCCCGTTGCCACCCGACGGCGCTGGGCGCGGAGGCCGGCACCTACGATGAACGCGAAGAAGAGCGTGGTGAAAACGGTGGTCGCCAGGATGAGACGGAGAGAGACCCGGAGGAAGGGGTCTGGGGATCGCACCAGCATGAAGGAGCCAAAGCCGAAGGCGACCGCTCCCGCGGCCGTGAGGATGCCATGGCTCGGCACCTTGATGTCCGCAATCATCAAACCGACGCCCAGGAGGATGAGAAGCACGCCGACGGTGTTGATGGGAAGCACCGCGAAGGAGTAGAGCGCGAGAAGAAGCGCCGTGATCCCGGCGGCCCCGGGGAAGATGAGGCCCGGGTTCTGCAGCTCGGCGATGATCCCGTAGATGGCGATCATCATCAGGATGTAGGCGATGTTCGGATCGGTGATCCGATTGAGGACGCGCTCGCGGGCATCCATCGGCATCTCGCGCACCGGTGCGCCATCGGTGATCAGCTTGTGCCCCTCGACCGTACGTCCGTGAAGCAGGCGCAGCAGCTCATTTCGGTCGCGGGCGATGAGATCGATGACGTTCTTCTCGCGCGCCTGGTCCTCGGTGATCGACGCGCTCTCGCGGACCGAGAGGACGTACCACTCGGCGTTGCGCCCGCGCTTCTCGGCCACGGTGCGGATGGAGGCCGCGGCATCGTTGGTCACCTTCTCGCCCGCGGTCTTGCCCGAGGCGCCATCGATGGGGTGCGCCGCGCCGATGTTGGTGCCCGGAGCCATCGCCGCCACGTGCGCCGCCGCGGTGATGAACGTGCCCGCGGAGCCAGCGCGCGCCCCTGAAGGCGAAATGTAGACCACGAGGGGCACCTTGGCGGCCATCATTCGGCGGACCATGTCGTGGGTGGAGTTGAGGAGCCCGCCCGGCGTGTCTATCTCGATCACGACGGCGGCGGCTTTCTCTCGCTCCGCCGTGCTGATCACGCGGTCGAGGTAGGTCGCCGTGGTGGGGCCAATCGCGCCCTCGATAGTCATCACAAACACGGCGGGTCGCGACGCGGCGTGCAGCTGCAACACGCCGATCACGAGCAGGAGCGCCGGCAGGAGAAGACCGAGCAGTGTATGCCAGCGGCTCCGGCGCCCGCGGATCTCACGACCGCGACGCACGAAAACCCGTTGCATCCCCGAAGCCTTTCCCATGGCGTACCTACCTCTCTAGCCGGTACACAAATCCCCCCCGGGGAGGCGCAGCATGCTCCCCAGGGGCGTCCTGCTGAATCAGGGCTGTGGGACCGGCTCCGCCGGGGGCGGCGCCAGATCCCCAGGCGGGATGAAACCCCGCTTGGCGAGAGATGCCAGCGCCCAGACAAGGCCCGTCTGGACATCCTTCTGCAATGCGGGCTGACGCAAGTTGCGGCAAAGATCCGGCTGCTCTATGGCGAAGCCGCGATCCGCCAGGAACTGGAAATCGCTGCGAGCCCAGGCGGGGACGCCCTTGGGAAGACGCGCCGGCTTTGCGGCGGGCTTCGGGGGACTCGCCGGTTGCGCGGCAGCCGGATTCGCCTCGATCGCGCGCACGAGCCGCGCCAGGATCACCGCCAGCTCCAGCCGAGTGACCGGCTTGTCCGGCTCGAACTGGCCGTGTGGATAGCCCTTCAACACGCCGCGCTGCGACAGCTCGCGAACGGCGGGGTGCTCCGCCTCGGCTGCCCCGACGATCCCGCTCCCGAGAACCAATCCCAGCAGCGAGGCGCAGAGGAGCCAGCCCCATCTGATCCCAAGACTCATCCCGGTCTCCTTCCCGGACGCCGCCGCGCGGACCGGCGCCCTGCGCCGCCATGCCGGCCGGCGCCCTACGGCCGCGGGGTCTTCTTCAGTCGTAGCTGTTGCCGATCATGCCGTATTGCTGCGTCCGGATCCAATCCAGCGCGCGCCCG
>DUUU01000467.1 GCA_012841485.1 Armatimonadota bacterium | reverse complement strand
GGGGCGCATATCCGGGCAGATCGTGACGAAGCCCTGGCGCGCCATCTGCTCGCCGTAGTTATAATTATAGTAGGTGGCGTTCTGCTGAGCCTCGGGGTAACGCGCGCCGGCGACGGGATCCTTGCCGTGAGGGCCGTGCCCGTGGATGCAGACGATGGCGGTGCGGCGCCGGCCCTGTTCCGTATCCGCCGGGCGGAGAAGAATGGCGGGCACGGTCGTGAACGGCGCGGTGTCAAACAGGATCTTCTCCTTGATGAGGCCGTCTTCTTCGATGCGCCAGAGAACCTCTGTCTCGAAAGGCACGGCGGTGGGCAGGGGGCCGAGGCATTCGAGGAAGCGCTGCCGGAAAGCGGCCTGCCACGAATCGAACTCCTCGCGCGTCGTGCCGCGGAAGGTGAGTTCCGGCTCGTAGTCGCGGATCAGGTCCAGGAAGAACTGCCGGGTCGAGGTGTACCGGTGTGCCATTGATCCCTCCAGGTATCGCCGGCCAGGGGTTCAGTTCGCCGCCGACACCCAAACCGATTTCTCGAATCGACCGGGCTCTTCCTGCCGGGCAAGCGGATTGGGTCTCGCGTGGTGATCGGCGCCGGCAGCGTGGTCACGCGGGAGTTCCCCGAGGACGTGCTGACGGCATCCGGGGGCTGAATCGGGCGGGTACGCAGGGGAAGGAGAGGCCCCGCCGGACCGTTGAAGGCCGGCCCGGCGGGGAAGAGGTAGTCACTCCTCGGTATCGGCCTTGCCGTTCGTTTCGGCGTTGACCTCGCCATCTGCCTCGGCGCGTGCCGTGCGCGATTGGCGGGTCTTGGGCTTGCTGTTGCCCTCTGCCTGATCTGCGAGGGCCCCATCGGTCTTGGCCTCTTCCGCGTGGTGCTGCTTGCGAACGACGCGCTCGACGCGGGCCACCTGATCGTTCTCGTTGACGTTGATCAGGCGCACCCCCTGGGTGCTGCGCCCGCAACGGCGGATATCTGACACGCGGATGCGAATGGCAATCCCGTTCTCCGTCATCATGAGGAGTTTGTCATCGTCATCCACCACCTTGGCATCAACGATGCGCCCCACTTTGTCGCTCAGCTTCATCGTGATCACGCCCATCGTGCCACGATTGCTGGTGCGATACTCGGAGACCGGCGTTCGCTTGCCATAGCCCTTGTCCGTGACGACCAGGAGGTCGGCCTCTGGCCGCGAGACGGTCATCGCCACTACCTGATCGCCAGGCCGCAGGCTGATGCCGCGCACGCCAGCAGCGGCGCGGCCCATCGCGCGTACCTGCTGCTCGTGGAAGCGCACCGCGTGCCCCTCGCGGGTGATCAGCATGATCTCGCACTCGCCGTCGGTGACATCCACCCAGCTCAGTTCGTCGCCCGCCTCGATATTCATGGCGATCAAGCCACCTTTGCGCGCGGTGTTGAACTCGGTGATGCGCGTCTTCTTGATGACCCCCCGCTGGGTGGCCATGACCAGGTAGCCGTCGGCCTCCAGCGAGCGCACCGGCACGGTGGCGGTGATCCGCTCACCGCTCTCGATGGGGATCAGGTTGATGATCGCCGTGCCCATCGCCGTGCGTGACGCCTGTGGCACCTCGTAGGCCTTGAGGCGATACACCTTCCCCTTGTCGGTGAAGAAGAGAACGTAGTGGTGCGTCGTCGCGATGAAGAGCTGCGAGAGGATATCCTCTTCCTTCGCATTGGCCGCGATGATGCCACGCCCGCCACGGTGCTGGCTGCGGTAGGTGTCGATCGGCACGCGCTTGATGTAGCCATCGCGCGTGATCGTGACGATCGTGTCTTCCTCCGCGATGATATCCTCTTCGCCGATGTCGCTGGCCTCGCGCGCAACGATGCGCGTGCGCCGGTCATCGCCGTACTTATCGCGAACCTCCTTCAGATCCTGACGGATCACCCCGAGGATCTTCTCCGGGTCGGAGAGGAGGTCTTCCAGGTAGGCGATTCGCTTCACCGTCTGGCGATAGTCATCCTCAATCTTCCTCTGCTCGAGGCCGGTGAGGCGCTGGAGCTGCATCTGGAGGATGGCGATGGCCTGCGGGTGGGAGAGCCCGAAGCGGTCTACCAGGCGAACGCGCGCCGTTGCCGGATCCGGCGATTCCTTGATCGTCTGGATCAGCGGGTCGAGGTTGAAGAGCGCGATGCGCAGGCCCTCCAGGATGTGCGCGTGATCCTTGAGCTGGCGCAGTTCGTGGTTGCTCCGGCGCGTGATCACATCCTTGCGGTGCTCCACGTAGTAATGGAGCATCTCCTTCAGCGAGAGGACGCGCGGCTGGCGGTCGACCAGCGCCAGCATCATCACGTTGAAGTTGCAGCGCAATGACGTGTGCTTCAGAAGGTAGTTGAGCACCTTCCGTGGCTGCGAGTCGCGCTTCAGCTCCACCACGATGCGCATGCCATGCCGGTCAGAGTGGTCGTGGATGGCGCTCACCTCGGGGAGCTTCTTATCCTTGACCAGACCGGCAATCTGGTCCTCGATCAGGCGTTGCGCGTTGACCTGGTACGGGATCTCGGTGATAACGATGGCCGAGCGCCCGCCCTCAAGCGGCTCGATTGTCGTCTTCGCCTGCATCGTGATGCAGCCGCGGCCCGTCTCGTAGGCCTGCCGGATGCCTTGCGTGCCCAGGATCAGGCCGGCCGTTGGGAAGTCCGGCCCGGGCAACACGGTCATCAGCTCATCGACGGTGGCATCCGGGTTATCGATGTAAAGGAGCGCCGCGTCGCACACCTCGCGCAGGTTGTGCGGCGGGATGTTCGTGGTGTAGACAACCGCGATCCCCATGCTCCCGTTGATCAGCAGGTTCGGGATGCGCGAGGGCAACACCGCGGGCTCGAGCTGCTTGTTGTCGTAGTTCGGCACCATGTCGACGGTGTCGCGGCTGATGTCGGCAACCATCTCCTGGGCGAGCGGCGCCATGCGCACCTCGGTGTAACGCATCGCCGCGGCGCTGTCTCCGTAGATGGAGCCAAAGTTGCCGTGGCCGGCCACCAGCGGGTAGCGCGTCTTGAAATCCTGTGCCATGCCGACGATGGTGTCGTAGATCGCGGCATCGCCGTGGGGGTGGTACTTCCCCATCACGTCGCCCACCAGGCGCGCGGATTTATACCAGGAACCGCCCGGCACCATGCCGTCCTCGTGCATCGTCCACAGGATGCGGCGATGCACGGGCTTGAGACCGTCTCGGACATCGGGGATGGCGCGCTGCGTGATGAAGCTCATCGAGAAGAGCAGGAAAGACTGCCGCATCTCGTCCTCGATGTTGACGGGGATAACCTCCTTGGCGATTGAATCCATGCAACCTCCTCACAAGTGGCTCGTTTGCCACGCGCGTGGGCGCTTGCGAAGGCGATGGCGCCAACTACGACCAGGGATCCACGTGTAACAGTGGCAAACTGACATTTGCAGTATAGCATATTTGCCGGGCTAAGTCAAGGAGAACGGGCGTTCATCTGAATAGGAGTGAACACGTGTGAGCACCCATGGCCAGACGCGAACAGGGGGCGGGGTGGGGGATGGAGGCGGGCATCGCCTTTGCCTGGCGCGTGCGCCAGGCAGGCCGGGAGTGCGAGCCTGCTCCTGGCGATGTCGGGGATGAGAGCAGGCACCACCGCGGCGAAGAGAGCGCCGGCACGTGGCCGGCTTCCTTTTCGCGATGGGAGGGGCTACGCCATCGAAACCAGGTAGCGCCGGAACCAGTCGCGGGCGAGCGAGGCCACCTCCTCCAGCTTGCCGGGCTCCTCGAAGAGATGCGTCGCTCCGGGAATGATGACCAGCTCCTTCGTGCATGGAAGAGCCGCGTAAGCCTGCTCGTTCAGCGGGATCACCGGAAGATCGTTGCCGCCGACAATCAGGAGCACGGCTGCCTGGACGCGCGAGAGGTAGGGCATCGCCAGGTCGGGCCGGCCGCCACGGGAAACAACGGCGCCGATCTCCGCGCCCTCCTGCGCGGCGGCCTGGAGAGCGGCCGCTGCGCCCGTACTCGCTCCGAAGTAGCCCACGCGAAGGTGGCGCGTGGAGGGCTCGCCATGCAGCCAACCGGTGGCCAAACGCAGGCGCTCCGCCAAAAGGTCAATATCGAAGACCTTGTCGCGGTCGTCCGCCTCCGATTCCTCCAGGAGGTCAATCAGAAGGGTGGCCAGGCCCCCCTCTTGGATGACGCCTGCCACATAGTTGTTCCTGGGGCTGAACCGCCCGCTGCCGCTGCCGTGGGCAAAGAGGACGACGCCCTGGGCATCCTCCGGCACCGCCAGGAATCCCTCCAGCGTGACGTCACGCCCCGATACTTGTATCGGCCGGCCGCTCGCCTGCACCGCGGTCGCTTCCATCCCATTCTCCTTCCGAAAGGTAGATCTCGCGTACTCTTGGTTCTACCCGCCGGAATGGCAAACGGAACCCGGGCGTACCCGGAGCGAGCCGCCCGGCCCTAGGGCTTGATACCCGAGGCGGCAAAGCCACCGAGGCCGCAGATGAACCGGCCCGCGGCGTGATCCTCCTGAAGCCCGCGAAGCCAGCGCTCTGCCTCCCCGGGCGTGATCACGCCGGCTTGCGCGGCCCCGCGCGCCAGCCACTCGATCCCCAAGACCTCCTTCGCCGTGTCGTACTCCTCGATCACCACGAGAGAGGAGCGGACCTGAACCTCCTGTAGACCCACTTCGCGGAATAGGCCAGGGAGTTGCCGGCCCATCCAGCCATCCGTGGTCGCATCGCAGGCAAAGCCGACAATCCGGTGCGTGAGGTCGCGGTCGGGGCTGTTGACGATGAACGTGCCCCAGTCGGGATCGCTGACGACAATTCGGCCACCGCGGCGAGTCACGCGGATCATTTCGGAGAGCGCCTTCCTTGGCTCGCGCAGGTGCTGGAAGACACGGTCCGCCCGGCAGGCATCGAAGACCCCATCCGGGAATGCGATCTGGCAGGCATCGCCGACATAGAACTCGACCGGCGCCCCAAGGCCGTTCTGGCGGCGGGTGGCTTCCTCGATCATGGTGCGGCTGTTATCGATCCCGACCACCCAGCCGCGCGGGCCCACTACCTGCGCTAGGGCGCGGGCGTCCTCCCCGGTGCCGCAGCCAACGTCGAGGACGCGATTGCCTTCGCTCACCCTCAGCATGAGGAGCGTGAGCTGTTTATACGCTTGCGCCGAGGAGAGAGCACTGACGGCGTCCACGTAGCTGACAAAAGCGAGCGGGTCTTC
>DUUU01000466.1 GCA_012841485.1 Armatimonadota bacterium | reverse complement strand
TCCCAGCGCGAGTGGTTGTCGTATCCGAAGAAGGCTGTCGCGGCCGTCACCGGAAAGCAGGCCTCCAGGTTGGACTCTGCCAGGAACGCCTTCAGGCGGGGGGCGTTGCCGAAGAGAGGCAGGATCCAGCGGTAGTGACTGGCGCGCGCCAGGCACTCCGTCTCGTAGATCTCAATGCCATCGACTCCCGCTTCCAGTAAGCCAAGCGCCCGCCGGAGCCCGGCGAGATGCGCCGCGCCTCCCTGGGTCCACGTGGCCCCCACCCCGCCGATCACCCGAACCTGGTAGCGGCGGCCTAGCTGGAGGTAGGGGCGCACATCATGCACGCCCTCGCCAGTGCACGTCTCCAGCGGGTCGAGCAGGAGGCAATCCACCAGGCCCTCGCGAAGCCACTGCTCAATATCCAAGCCCTGGGCCAGATTGAGGAAGAGGCCCACGGAGGGGACGCGTACGGCCACCGGAAGCTTGCGCCCGCGCTCCGCATTCAGCACGCGCAGCTCACGGCGCAACAGGCGGAGCACTTCCGTGAAGTGGTCAGCCCGCCAGCGGATCCACCGTTCATACTCCTCGCGGTTGGATGCGTCGATCTTCAGAGGGTCGATGCCCGTCTCCTCGCGGAACGCCGCGACCATCTCGGGGTGATAGAGGAGCATCGGCACCTGCCGGCAGCAGCCGATCACGAGGCCATCGGGCGAGCGCTCCGCGACCTCCTTGAGGATCGCCACGCGCTCGCGGCGCACCTCGGGAAAGTAGTAGCAGACCACGCTGGTGAGGGGCGCCTTCGCGTTCTTGCCCCAGTCGTGCCACTGGGGATTCTCGCGGAACCACCGCGAGGAGAACATCCCGCCGTAGGCGGGTCCGTAGTGGCGGTTCATCGCGAGCCAGCCCCACACACGCAGGCCGAAGCGTTCTCGAAGGCCAAGCGCGCACTCCAGCGGGTCGTAACGCTCCTGCATCGTGATGCGTCCAATGTAGTTGTCCGCCCGCTCGAAGAGCTTCCTCGCTTCGGCAAGTGGAATGCATGGGAAGCGCGTCGTCTGCGGCAGCTGGCTGTGATACTCCACCCAGGAGCGGCCCACGGACCATGCCAGAGTGCTCAGACCCAGCTCCGCCTGCCCGCCCGCGATTGTCGCGAATTGGTCCTCGGCGATCCGAACCGGGCCGTGGAAATACTCCGCCCAGTCATCGACGCCGGTGAGCGGCACCGGCGGGTTCCCCGTCTCGCGCCGAAAGGCCTCCACCGACTCCCGAGTCACCGGCACCAGGCGCAGGCTCGCCAGCCCGGTGCGCGGCGCGTTGAACGTGTCGAAAGCGTACACGCGCACCACGCTCGCGGTCAGATCCGTCGCGCAGACGAAGACCTCCTCGCCGGGGCGCACCATACGCACCAGCTCCTCTTCGCCCGCCTGAATCAGACAGCCGTTGGCGGTCGCGCGGGCGAAAACCGCATAGTAGCCGCCCAGGGGGAGGCGTAGCTCCACCGGATCTGGGGTCGCGCCCGGCGGGCAGATGAGCGTGCGTTGCCCCTCCGACTCGTCGAACTGCCAACCCTTGAGCAGACCACCCGCGTACTCTGCGCACGCTTTCCGCAGGTCGCGCGTCTCCCACACCTCTCGCGCACGGTCTCGTCGGAGTGTCCACGGCGCTAGGTGGCTGACGGCGACCGCGTCGGGATTCTCGGTGCGCCGGCGGTACGTGATCGTCGGACCTTCGCTCCACGTCTTGCCGGCGATGATTGGGCAGAGGCGAATGGTGTAGTTGCCTGCCGGCCAGGCGCGCGGATCTACGGGATAGCTCGCCGGCTTGGCGTGTGGAGCGAGAGTCACCTTGCGGGCATAGACCGCGCGACCGGCCGGCCCGAGAATGCGCAATTCGCAGGGCAGCGCCTGCACGCAGGCGCCCTCGGCAAGCCCGGCCTGAATGATGAGGGCATCCGGATCGCGCAACACCTTCTCCGAGAGGCGTAGCAAGATCGCCTCGCCCACGGCGCGGTGCGGGAGGAAGCGAGCCCACTCCTCATCGCCCGGCAGAAAGCGTTCTGCCCCGGCGGGAATGGGCGGGCCCGGAACACGCCTCGCAGGCGCCGCTTGCTGCCCCTGCGCCAGCGAGATGCTCCAGAGAGAGCGCGCTGTTCCTTGCGCCGCCAGCTCCACCCGCAATCGGTAGCCGCGGCGGAGCACCTCACCCCGCTCGAATGCATAGGAGGGCGGTGCCGTGAGCGGGCCCAATTCGAAATCGCGGCCCTCGCCGCGAGGGGCTTCCGCTCGCAGCACCTCCTCTTTTCCATCCGGGAGACGCTTCCGCACGAGGATCGTGATCCGGTCCTCCACAAGGCGCGCCCAGTCCGGCACGACGCGCAAGAGATGGGCCTTTCCCGGCTCGAACTTCAGGCCCGCCTCCGCTGACAGCGTCTGCCCATTCATCGAAAGCGTTGCCATCGCTGCCGCTTCTGCTTGCATCGCGGTTGCTCCCAGGACCAAGAGCATCAGTACCCTGCGGAGTGTAACGCTCTGGCATCCCTGACCGTGCATCATGTTTAGGCGTACTTCCATGGGGCCCTCCGTGTTCCCTGGGGTTCGTCTCGCAGGATCATGGCTCCTCTTCATCCACGGTATCGATGCCAGCGCGGTCCCCTGCCATCGCCTCGCGGGTTCCATGTTGACACCCCTCCTATCGGACGCTATAATGGCGGCAACATACAGGGGCTCTTCCTCACGCCCCTCTGACCCGGCACCTTGCCGGGCGCGCTGTTGACCAGGACAGGTCAGAGAGAGAGGTATCTCATGTACGTCCGGACGGTTGGCAGACACGGTTTTACTCTTATCGAGCTGCTAGTGGTGATCGCTATTATCGCCATCCTGGCGGCCATCCTCTTCCCTGTTTTCGCGCGGGCACGTGAGAACGCGCGCAAGTCCAACTGCCAGAGCAATCTGAAACAGATCGGCCTGGCCATCCGCTCCTACTCGCAGGACTACGATGAGAGGTATCCGTGCTACCGGTTCATCAACAACATCGATGAGCAGACGTACAGCTGGCGGATCGCGATCCTGCCTTACGTGAAGAACCGCGGGATCTTCGTCTGCCCCAGCGCGCGCAATCTCAACACCTTCGCCCAGAGCACGAACGACCGGTCTGACTTTGGAGTGTCGCCGGCGGCTTCCGGAGCCTTCCTGACCTCCGGCTACTACTGCAACTCGGTCCACTGGGCCTCAGGCGCGCCGAACCCGCCCTTCATGCACCGCGACCAGGGCGGGATCAGCGACGCGCAGATCGTCCGGCCCGCGGAGACGATCGCCGTCCTGGATGGCGGCCAGTACCCCAGCGCGAACTATGACATGTACTGTGGCCCCGTCACTGGCGGCGCGAACGACGTCGGCGCCGGTAACCCGCCCACCACGGTTTCGACCTCCAACCCCTTCCTGCGGCATACGGATGGCGCCAACTACCTCTTCATGGATGGGCACGTCAAGTGGCAGAAGCCG
>DUUU01000465.1 GCA_012841485.1 Armatimonadota bacterium | reverse complement strand
ATCCTACCCGCTCTACTACTACCGCGAGCAGCTGGTGCCCTACCACCCAAGCCGCGAGGATTGGACGAAAAAGGGCGACTCGAAGGTGCTTCAGATCCCCAACTTCGCGGACATGACCATCGAGAGCAAGGATCCTTACGGCCGTGACCGCGACCAGTGGCCCCTCTGGCGCACGGAGAGTGCCGCCAGCCTGATGACGCACGTCGATAACTATGTGGGCTACGTCCGCGAGCGAGGATTGCCCGCGGTCCTCTGCTTCTACATGCACCCCTGGGAGTTCTGGCCGATGGCCTCCGAATACCACTTCGGCGAAGGTACCGTCGTGCCCGATCCCTTCATCGTCAAGAACTGCGGCGACTATGCCCTGGAACAACTCGGCGTCCTGATCGACCTGCTGAAGGAGCGCGGCGCGGAGTTCACGACGGCGAAGGGCCTGGCCGCGACCTGGAAGTAGGGTGCGGCCAGGCCTCCCCGCGCGGATCTGGAATCCAAGGAGAAGAGGATGAGCACAGGCAACGGACACCGCGTTTGGATCTTCCCGGATGGCGACCTGCCGCCGGCTGGCGAGCCGGACCTCCCCCTGGAGGGGCATGAGTCGCTGGTCGTTCTCAACACCGGTGATGAGGACGCCCACATCCTGGCGGATGTTTACTTCCCCGATAAGGAGCCGGAGACCGGCATCAAGTTGCTGGCGCCCGCCCGACGCGTCACCTGCTTCCGACTCGACAAGCCGATTGGCGAGCAGGGCTTCCGGGTGCCGTTCGGACAGTACGCGCTGCGCCTCACGAGCAACGTGCCGATCGTGGCCCAGATCGGCCGCGCCGACGTGCGCCAGCCGAACCTGGCCTACTACACGACCATGGGCTTCCCCGGCGATTAAAGCCCGGCCAGCCGGTCGTTTCTACCCCCCGGGCGGGTGGCGCGCTGGAGAAGAGCGGCACCGGCGCCGCGCGAGCTCCAACCCAGCCCTTCCCGCCCCTGGGGTATGCCCGGGAGAGGCAAGTCTTCCTGCCGGGCATCACCTCCCCCTGCATACCTCGCCCATCGCTCCGGCTGGCACGGTTTGGCCCCACCGGCACATCGAGGCCGCCGGCCAGAATAGAGGCCTGCGGAGTTCCCTCAACCGTCAACTCTCTATCAGAACGGCATCTCCGATGCAAGCCACCGCTCCCGTGGACGTAGGGAGATGAGTGTGGCGAAGTCACTTCATGGAGTGCAGGTGCTCGTTGGCGTCTCGCGTTCGCAGTTACGCTGGCTCTTCGCGGCGATCTGGGCGGCGAATGTCGGTCTTCTCGCCAGCAACTTCCTGTTCGCGGCTGGATGGGCACCGCACCCTTCCGTGGTCAACCAGCTCAACATGGACGAAGAGACAGCGTTCGGAGCCTGGTATCCGAGCGCCCTCCTGATTCTACTGGCGCTGAGCGCCGCCTTGCACTACCTGATGGACCGCCACGCGAGGCACGACTCTCCCCCTGCTTCCGTCGGGTGGCTCCATCTCGCGGGCATCGCGCTCATCCTCTCCGCCGATGAGATCTGCGGCCTCCACGAGCGTGCCGACCGTTACTACAGGAACGAGGTGAGCACGCAGTTTCTGGGGTTGGGGGTGAGCTGGACCCTCCTGTTCCTGCCACTCATCGTTCTCTGCGTGGTGGCGCTGGTGCGCCTGGTCAGTCACTCCCTCAAGAGGTATCCGGTTGCCCGCAGGCTGGCACTGGCGGGCCTCTGTTGCTGGGTCGGAGCGGTGGCGCTGGAGATGGTGCAATGGGGCTTCCTGGATGGTGAGCTCGCCCCGCTGATTGGAGTGTACGAGCCCGCCCTCGAAGAGGGCCTGGAGCTCGTGGGAACGACCCTGCTTCTGCACGCCGTGTTCGCGTCCATGTCCTCCCGGAGCACACACTGGCGCCAGGTGCTTCTTGGCGCGCCTCCATCCCGGGCTTCGTAGCAGCCCCCTCAAAGAGCCCCCTGGGTACCGGGCTTCGGAAGGGAGCGGGCGCTGCATAGCGAAGGAGTCCGGTACATCCTATCGGCGCCGGGCAAGCCGGTTGGCCCGGCCGGGGACGGAAGATATCGCTGGCGGCCTGCCATCTCGCTCCGTTTCCGCGAAAGAGGGGCGGCTGCTCGCCCTCATCGTGGCGCCTCGGGCGCTCGGTGAGTGGATTCGCGTGCCGCGGAACCCACCGCGAGCCGTGCGATGGAGGCAAACGAGAGAGCACCCAGGAGGGGCAGGCGTCGCAACGACTGCCGGCCCGCCGCGTTCCAGGAGGAAATGAGCCTTGAAGATCTTCGATAGCATGCCTTTTGCGAAGGAGCTGCTGGCGCCAACGACCAGCGAGTCGTTCCGGCGTCCGGGGGTGCAGGCGCGCCCGGGAGAGGTGATACTGGATGGCGGTTGGTCGATTGCCGTGGAGTGTGACGACCCGCTGACCCGGACCGCTGGCGAGCACCTGGCGCGCTTCCTGACGGATGCCCTGGGGGTGACTCTGGCATCCGGCGCGGCTGCCAAATCGATCCGCCT
>DUUU01000464.1 GCA_012841485.1 Armatimonadota bacterium | reverse complement strand
GCGCCACATCCGAGAGTAGATACTCTACGTGGTCACGCCGCGATCAGTTGAGCGTGCCCCGGTTGTAGAGACAGACCTCCGCGATCCACATGATGTGAGGCCGCTGGGCTGGCCCGCCTCCCGCGAGCTGCCGGATGCGCACCCGGTCAGTGCTCGTAACCGGCCAGGCGTGTTGGGAGACCGTCGTCACGGGCGCGTTCCGCACCTGGACGACGCTCTTCCAGGCGTTATTCTCCCAAATCTCCACGTCGTAGTTGCGCGACGCGAAGATCTGGTTGTCATCCAGCGCCCAGTAGATCCACACCTCCGAGAGGGGCGTTGGCTTGGGCAGCTTGACCTCGAGCCAGTGCTCGGTACCGGCGGTATCGCGAGACGCCCACGCTTTGTCCCACCAGGCAAGCCGCGAGGTATCCCAGACGCCGTCGATCGCCGGCTCGGGCCGGTAGCGCGAGTAGGAGCTATCCGCGGTCACTTTCGCGCCCTTACTTGCCAGGGCCACATCGCCCTCTGGAGGCGGTGGGATGTTGCGGAACTCGCTTGCGGCCGTAGCAATCGGCTTGCCCGCCGCGGTCTCGATCCGGAAGGAGACATCCTTGACCTCTGTGGTCTCGCGGGACAGGTTCACCCGGAACTCGCAGCTCTTCTCTTCCGGGCCAAGAACGCGCTCGCGCGGCTCGATGGCGATGCCTTCGGCCTCGGCCTTCACCCGGAGTGGCATCGGCCCAGCGAGCCGCTGCACGCCGAGGATGTAGCGAAGGCTCTGGCGGTCATCCGAAAGCGCCTTCCTCACCTGAACGCTGACCACGCGCGTGAAGTGGACATTGGCCACCCGGAAGACGGGAATCGGCTCTTGCCCCGCGACCGGCACCGAAAGCGCCGCATACAGGTGCATTGCGCCGGGCAGATCGCGCTGGATGGCGACGGCCTGGCCCGAGGGCACCGCGCCGGCCGGAGGAGTGGCGCTCACCCGGCGCAGGATGTTCCGGTCTTGACCGGCCCACGCGCTGACGAGCGTGGCGCCGCTCTTGCCCGGATGGAGCCGGGGCGTGATCGCCGCGACCTCTGTCACCGGGCGGAGGCACTCTCCCTCAAGCGTCAAGCGGGCATTCCCCGTGAAGAGGACCCACTCGGCAAGCGCGCGCTCGGCATCCAGAAGCTCGGTGGTGATGCTGGTTCGCTCCAGGCTCTCCTTCTCCGCGAGGACTTTCGCCTTCTCCGCGCGGAGGGCGGCGACGGCCTTGCCCAGGCCCGCGGCATCCCCGGCTTTCAGGCCGCGCACCGAGGCGCCAAGTGCCTTCAGCCGGTCGGTATTCTCCGAGCGCCCGCGCACAATCGCCGCGTTCTCGCAATGGCGGGCGGCACGCTCCAGAAGCCAGCGCTCCGCGTTCTCCGGCGAGGAGATGCGCAGAATCGTCAGCTCCTCCGCGCCCTGCACCAGGCGGATGCGGATTCCCTCCTGCGTGGGGGTGCACTCCACGGGCGCAAGCTGAACGGCATCCATCACCACCACGGGGCCGCGCGCGCCGGCTCGCGCCTCGTTCAGAAGCGTCAGCTCCACCTGCCGGCCATCGACTGGTGCGCGGAGGGTGAGGTAGACCACCTCGCCCTGCCCGAAGCGCTCGGCGTAGTCCCCAGTCACCAGCGGCTCCGGCGCCCACCCTGCCTCGGACATCTCCTTCAGCGCCGGGTAATAGGTGTGGCACACATCGCCGTAATCGCGATACCCCTCGCGGACCATGCGTCCGGTGGAGGGGAAATGCCCGAATTGCGCGCTGGCCAGAACGAACTCCTCGGCCGTCGGCCGATCATCCAGCTTGTGGAGGTTGATGAAGTTCATCGTGAGGACCGGCTTCTGGTAGCCCCCATAGCGATGGTAGGCCATCAACGCCCGATCCCGGAAGTGGCTGCTCTCGATGCCGATGATATCCAGGCCCGTATAGCTCGGCCAGGCCTCGGTGGTCGGCCCCATATTGCCCAGGATGGTCTTCCCCTGGGGATGGTAGCGCTTTTGGATGAAGCGCAGCCACTCATAGCCCGCGAACTTGCCATGCGCACCCACGACAAAGGTGGCAGGATCATAGGTGAGCGCATGGTCCGCGAACTGGAAGTGATCCGGGCGGTGGTTGATGTGCCAGCACGACCACGCCCCTGCCCCATCAATATAGGCCCCATCAATCTTCGGGTTCGCGCCGAAGAGCGAGTCGAACAGCTTCGCGCCACGCTGCGCGGGCGTCAGCCGGTTCCCCGGATGGCGGAGATCGGGATCGACGTTGCAGATGAAGCGCAACAAGGCGAGGGGTGTCGTCGGGCGCACGTCGGATCCCCAGTGATCCGTGATCAGCACGCGGTAGCGGCCCTGAGCATCGGTCTGGGCGTTGTCGCGCACGAACTGGATATCATCACGCTTGCCCATCTCCTCCCAGCCCGCATTGGGGAGCAGATTCTCTTCCGGCCGGCTTTGGCGGTGGATCTTGAAGTCGTCGAACCACGCGGTGCCGGTCGTGTTGCGGAACATGGCATAGATGCGCAGCTCCAGGAGGGGCGCATGCGGCGCAATCACAACCTCGGAACGCTCCCAATCGTGCGTGCCGGGGCGGAAGAAGGCGCACTGCCCGAACATCCAGCTCCCATCCGCGCAGCGGGCATCGACATAGATTGAATAGTCCTTGGGGTTCGCGGGCGCCTTGATATTCTCCGCGCGGCTCCAGCCAGAGACCACCACCGGCTCGCTCACCGGCTGATCCAGAAGGACAAATTGGCGCGCGAAGCCATTCCCACCCGTCGGCTCCGTGATCGATCCCCGGAAACAGTAGCGGCCAGAGCGCTTCCCCTGCTCATCGAGAGTGCCGCCGAGGAGATCCCAGGCCGCTGGCACCTTTTGCCGCTCCAACTCATCCATGCGGCGGATCGCCTCTTCATAGTTCGCCGGCAGGGATCCAGTGAGCTGGATCGTCTCGGAGCCCGTCTCGTTATAGGGGTACATCCCCATGTTCCGGTCGTGATCCTCCGTGACGGAACCCTCTCCCTCGTGAAACGCGTAGTGCTGCGGGTTGGGGATGTTCTTCGTCTCGTTGGCAAAGAACCAGCCGCCATGGCGGTCGGTGCGCCGGCGGAAGTGGTCCGGGAAGAGGCGATAATAGCCGG
>DUUU01000463.1 GCA_012841485.1 Armatimonadota bacterium | reverse complement strand
GCAGGCGCGCGCCTGCCGGGCTGCGCCAGCCACGGAAATCAGCGCGCGTGATGCTCATCAGCCCGGCCCCCGGCTCGGGCGCTCCGCCCGGCACCGTGACGTCCGGCTCCAGGAGGATCAGCGTACCGACCGGCTCATAGACCCGGCCCGGGTGCTTCCACCCGCTGCCGCTGCCCTGCGGGATCTCCGAGTAGGGGCGCATCCAGTCATCACGCAGTTTCTCGGCGCTGTGGTTGAACTGGATATCGCCCTGGCAACGGCTGTGGTTCGAGTTGTGCCGGGCATTATCGATATAGATGCCGGCGCCATAGCCATAGCGCGCGGCCAGGCGTGCCTGCCACGAGACGCTGGCCCCGGCCGTGGCACCGGTGACGGCGGGCGCGCCATAAGTCATCGCCTGGTAGCGTAGAAGACCCGTGCCCGGCTCCACCGTCTCGATGCGCGGCGGCTCGATCCGGCGGATGCTCCGCCGTGGATCGACCCCCTGCTTCTCCTGGGGATCTGCCGTCAGCCACTTGTTGTCCAGATAACAATCGGCAACCGTCAGCGCTGGCGATTGCGAGCCTTCCAGGACGGACGCGAAGGCGGCATCGTCATCGCTGGTCGGCAGCGCCGTCTGGCTGGTGTAGTTGAGCGGCACCTCTCCCGGCCCGGACTGCGCGGGGTCGTAGACTCGCAGCGCCATGCGGTTTGGATCTTTCGCCTGATTGCGCCCTTCCCGGCCGATCTTCCCGGCCACCTCGATCACGTTCCAGGGCCGGTCACGCGGGTCTAGCAGGTTGAGCGTGATCTCAGGCAAGCCGCCAGTGGTAGAGGGCGCGGAGCCATACCACACCAAATTGCCATTGACGCGGATGGGAGAACCGGTGGCGACGGCCCATCCGGCAATACCGGCGGTGTCGGTGAACCCCGCTGGGTCGATCCCCAGTCGGAAGGGATAGTCCACCTCTGCATCGGGCTGAGGCGGGTTCTGTGGAACGCTGCCTGCTCGGTCGCGGATAAACATCTGATCGACGCCGAAGTAGGTGGTCCGCCCGAGGCGGTTGCGGTCGGTCACGAAGCGCAGGTAGTTGTTGATTCCGATGGCCTTGAAGGCGATGAGCTCGCGCCGGAAGCGCTGCGAGGCCTCGGCGCCAACCGCCTTGAAGATCGTGGGATCGATCGGATCTCCGTGCTTGAGGTCCTCATACTCCTTATCGATCTCCGCGGCGCTGCCCCGGCGGCCCACCACCTCGATCATGATGAAGCGCGAGAGCGCCGAAGGCTGGTTGACCGCCTTGGCATCCGGCATCACTGGCGCCCTGGGATCGTTGTTTGGGTTATAGGTGACGCGCAGCAGGAAGCGCGAATCGCCCAGGTTGTAGCGCACGTAGCCACCCACGTCGTTGCTGGGGTCGTTATCTCCCTTGTTATCGAACGGCTGGATCCAATAGTAATCGGGATCATCGGGGCGCACCACGGCGGGCGTGTAGGAGGCGCGGGGGCGCCAATCGGCTCCCAGCTCGCTGGTCGTCAGGTTGGTATCAGCAAAGCGAATGCCCGCCTCGGCAGCGGAGTACTCGTTCGCCGCGGCCACGCTCTCCTCGGCATGCCCCAGGTTTGCCAACACGGTCCTGAGGAAGATGGTGCCCAGGAAGAGCAGCAGGAGCATGATCACGACGGCGAGGATCAGCGCCTGACCGGAGCGCGAGGAGGGCCGAGATCGCCACGAATGAGCACGAACGGGCGCGATTGGGCCCGATCCGGGCTCTTCCCGCCGAGCGCGCCGGCCGGCGCGCTCGGGCGACAGCGTCTTCTCCCTTACCGCTGCTAGGCTCATCTGCGGCCTTCGTCTATCATTTCCGGTGGCAACCATTCGCCACTCCCATCTCCGTTCATCTCCGGCTCAGGCCCGTTCTCACCGAAGGTTGCGCGGTCGGATCGTCGACGTGAGCTGGAACGGGTGCGCCTTGCCCGTATCCGAGTCGTAGCCCCGCAGTCCGAGCGTGAACCGGATCACCTCCTTGGTCAGGTAGGAAGCGGTCACGCTGATTCCATCGGCGCTGTTGATCGCGCTCGATGCGTAGGCGCGCTGCACATTCGTCTGCAGCTGATACCACGCGCGAATCTTGGTGTTTCCATCCCACAGGCTCGCATCCTCCTCGGCGAAGGTGAGGAGCCCGTAGTTCTCATCATAGCAGAACTGGCCCCGCCCGGGGAGCGTTCCCTGGGCCACCCGGGTAAAGACACTCCACGTATATCCCTGCGCGGGATCCCCGTTGACTGGTTGCCCCACCATCACGCGCATCGTCTCCGGTACGATTCGGATCCACGTCGTCCCATCGCTATTCCGGTAGCCCGCTGAGGTCGCGGCCCGTGCCACATCGGGAATCAGCCAATCGGTTCGCTGGCCATCGGGCGCGGGGACCGCATCGGGGCCCGGGCCATAGTAGGGCGCCTGAAACGGCGCCAGCGGGCCCGGAGGCTGCGGCTCGAACGCGCTCGAGACCGGGTCGGCCACCGGCGGGCGAACGGGGGCATCCACCCGGAAATTGATGCTCCCGCGCTCCACATCCATCAGGAAGGCCATCTCCGGCCAGTAGGGCTCGGTGCCCCCCGGGCTCGGGAGCAGGTTGGTATCGTATGGGTTGGTGTTCTGCCAGAACGCAAGCTGCTGATCCGACGACGGGGGCCCCTGCCGGAACGCCTCGATCCTTGCCTTATAGCGTGTCATATCGAAGGTGGGCCGGTCGCTTGCCGGCCACGCTCCCTCCACCGGCTCTTTATCGGTCAGACGCCACACGTAGTAGTGGCTCGTATTCGTCGCGGGCACGCCACTGGCGCTGTCGGTTCGCCCGCTGCTCGCGTAGTAGGCAACGGCCGGCTCGCTTCCATAGCGGCGGCGCACCTCGACGTTGAACACCTGGAAATAGCGCGCCCACGGCGGCAGCTGCCCGGAAGTGCCATAGCCCGGATGCGACCACTCCTTGCGCCGCTTCCACTGCCAATGCCCATAGTCGGCGCGATAGGTCGCGGGATAGGACGTGCCCGACTGGGCCACCGGATCCAGGGCCTCGTTGACCACCGCCAGCGGCTCGAAGCGAATCAGCGGCTTGGCCGACCACGTGCCCGGCGTCCCCGCGGGTGATCCGGATGGGGGCGGCGTGTAAGTCACCCAGGCCGCGTCCACATCCGCCCTCGGCGTCAGACCCACCAGAAGCCCGTTCTCTTCCAGGCGCGAGCGCCGGTTGGCTACCGCCACCGAATTGCAGAGCGGCGGGATGCCCGCGCCCTTCGGCTTGCGCGGGAAGAGCGACTCATCCACCAGCCAGCCGGGCTCACGGAACAGATCCGGCTGGGCAGGGTTGAAGTCATCGGGCAGGACGGCGCGCAGTAGATAGGGCCGCACCTCCGGTTGCGCCGTCGTCGGGTCCTGCGCGGAGGGGAGGTACTCCAGGCGGACCAGGCGATAGAGGTTATCCCGACGCGGATTCCCCGCGATCTGATCCAGGCCCGCTCCCCGCAGATCCTGGCTCTCCATCTCCCACTGGTTCCAGTAGGAGGCAGGCGCCATCGTGCCATCCGGCTGCCGCTCGAGGGAGCGCGTGAGCGCGATCTGATAGTGGACATGCACCGGGGTGTTCACGCCATAGTCGAGCCCAGGTCCCGGATTGATCAGGATCGGCACCGAGCTGCCCGTGGAAGGCACCTGGCTGACATTCGTGCCGGCGCCCTGGGGCAGGACCACGATCAGCGACGCGAGCGTGGGGTCGTCACAATTATCATAGATGTAAATGGCATCGGAGATCTCACGCGTCACGCTTTCGAAGAGGGTTCGCGCACTATTCTGAACGCTGATGGCGGTGTTGGCGGTGTGCATATAGCCAAACGCCTTCATCAGCGGCATAAACAGCAGGCCAAAGAGGATGCTGAGGATGGCAATCGCCGACAGGATCTCGGGGAGCGTCATTCCCCTGGAATTGCAGATTGCGGACTTCCAAGGTCGCGCCGCGGCTTTCGGATCGCCCAAGCGGCAATCCGCAACCCGCCATTCGCAATCCGCGATATATGCGCTCATCTGCGACTCCAATCCCATTTCATCACGGCTCCCCAGGCCGCGTCCCAACATCCAGTCATCCCCGCCACAGAGTGGCGGGCCATCGGCCACCCATCCGAGGCGCGCACCTCCATCGCTGGAAGCGTGGGGGCTACAGGTCTCGCGGCTTGGTCACCACCGCCGAGACGCTCTGCACCAGCATGCGGCCCTCTTTCTCCTCTTGCCAGAAATCCGGCAGCTCCCCGCTCCAGGCGCTCTGCAAGATGGTATGCATGCGATTGGGCATCCCGCGCTTGGGCCATACCACCCGGACCTCCACCGACTGGCCGCGCACCGAATCAATCGACCGAATAGAGCTGCCCCCACCCGGCACGTTCAGATCGAGGAAGCCATAGTCGCGCGGGCCCACATCCGAGTCCAGCGTCTGCCGGGTGATGCGGATGGTGTGCATCTCGCCGGTGATCCGGCGCACGGGCCCGTCCGTGCCATCCTGATAGCTGTAATCCACCGCTACGGTCTTGCCCACATCCGCCAGCGCGAAATAGAGCCGGTTCCCGCTGGACCGGTAGCGGTTGTAGCTGGGCACGCGCGCGGTGGAGGGCACCTGGGTATAGCGGGCATATGGTTTGACCACCATCGCGGCGAAGCCATCGCGCGTGCGATAGAAGACGCGCACGCGGCGCACCCCGAGTTGGTTGAACTTTGCCACGCGTAATCCCAGGCGGCCAGCGAGCGAGTTGTCGGTAGCCCGCTGCGGGTCGTCGAACGTCCAGGTCGCGTGGTCATCGGCGCCGTCGTTATCGTTGTCCGGGTCGATCACTTTCCCATAATCGGGGCTGTTTGGATCGATGTTCTGGAGAATGATCGCCTCCTGCATGCCGGGCCGGTCATCCTCCGGGGCGCCGATCGCGTCGCGCTCGATGAAGGGGAAACTCAGCTTCACCCAGGCGAGCTGCTCCTCAGCAGGCGCCGTCTGCCCGGGATCCGCCTCCAGCGGCACTTCCACGTCGTCATGCAGGATCTGCCAATCCATCACCGAGTAGTTGATGCCCACGGGCAACCCGGCCGTGCCCGGTCCAAACTCGAGGAGACCCACGGTCGGGTCGATGAGCCGGTACCACAGGGGATCCCCGCTGCCGGGCTCGGCACGCGCGTCGCGAAGCCGGCGGCGGACCACCTCGGAGTCGGGCACCAAAACGGTATAGGTCCCATCGCCCAGGTTCACCACTCCTCCGGCGTCCATCGCTACATCCGAGTCGGCATCCACCCAGACGATGCGGTCGGTCACATACTCAACCGCGTCCGGGTTGTAATCGTTCGGGTTGACGTGGATGGGGCGCACGGCGAAGTCAATCTTGAAGGTGCGCCGATAACTCACCCGGCTGAAGTAGATCTGTCGGGCGGCGCCAGCGTGCTGCTCGTCCTCCTCATCCGGATCGATGGCGTAATAGCCATCCCGCCCGGCGTAGCGCTCAAGGCTATCCCGGTCCACCTTCGTATAGGATCGCAGGCTGTAGACGGTCATCAAGTCGTAATAGCCGGGGGTTTCGCTGTTGTAGAACTCAATCGGCGCAAACCGGAGCGCGTAGCGGGCCAACAGGTTGCCTTCGGCATCGCGATAGGCCGCCCGGGGCACGCGTGTCGTCTCCTGATGGATGCGCCGGAACTGCACCAGGCTGTTGGCCCAGGCGCGCAGGCCTCCATCGCCAGTGCCCGGTGGCCGCGCCTCCAGATCGGACGGTTGCACCTCGTCATCGTTGATCCACCAACGCGTGCCCTGGTATTCGGCGCGCAGGTAGACCGCAGGGAGCACGCCATCAGGAAGCGCCTCCGGCTTCGAGCAGAGATCATCGAGGAGCGTCTTTGCGTAGCGGTTCGCCATGGTGACGTAGCCGCCGCGCTCCACAACATCGAAGCCGGTGGGAAAGACGCGGATGACGGTCAGGATCCCCACCAGCAAGATGAGCGACACCACGAGGACCTCAAGCAGCGTCGTGCCGCGCTCGCCTACGCGCGTCGCGCCCGGCCGCGTGATCCCGGCTAGCACCTTGCCCGTGATGTCACTCTCGATAGCGCGCATGATCGCTCCTCATGCCTTCGTCTCCCGCATCCCGTCCGGCTGCGCCGGCGCGGATCGGGAGGCCACTCCTCAGCGTAGTTCTCGACCGCTGCCCTGCACGGCCTCTCTAGGCGTTAGACGCGGCGCCAGAAATGATTGTTCCGCAAGGAGCCCGCTGCACCTCAAGGGTGCGTTCAACTGGCGCCTGCCTCCGACGCTGGCCGCGTCATGCTAACAAACGTGCGCGGCGGCCGCGGGAGTCCCGCGGCCGCCACATCCGGTTCCGTTGCCGTTGGGGCGGAGGTGAGCCCGGCGGGTGGGCTCCACCCTATCACGCACTCCGCCCCCTAGACGAAGAGTTGCCCCGGAACGCCCCTATCGGACAGGCGCCTGCTGCTCCTGCCGGGGCGATGCCTCTCGGATAGGCTCTCGGGTCTACTCCTGCTCTCCCGGTGTCGAGAGATGCCCGGATCCCTGCTCCGCAATCTCCGACCATGACGGCACCACTCGGGTGGTACCATCGAGGTAAACTACGAGGTCGCGGTCGGTCTTCCGCAGGTTCTCGATCTGCGGGTCCGTGGGATCGATGACCGCGCGGTGGTAGGTACACCAGGTGAGCACGGTATCCTCGGGCGGATAGCGCCACCGCAGCTGGCGGATGTAGTGCCGGTCGGGCAGGTCGCCATCGGCGGGCTCGTTCCGCCAGTACCGGTCGTACTTCAGCTGGTTGAGCGCCGTGTCCCACCCATCGTACGATTGGAACGACCAGCGGGTGAGGGCCACCGCTTGCGCCTCCGTGATGGGCGGGTCGGGAGGATCCGCCATCTCCGTGTCTTTCAGCACATCCGTATCGTTGTTCGGGCAGTTGAACACCCGAATATTCTCGATATAGTGGGGGTACAGCGTCGCGAGCCCATAGCCGGAGTTTCTCCTATCCGGCGTATCGACCAGGCCGTCGCCATCGGCATCCGTGCCGCTCCCAAACCACCGCTCGCCCGGGATCCAGGGGCGAGGTGATGGGCTCGCCACCACCTCCTGAAGATCATAGGGATACCCCCGCTCATCCAGCTTATACAGCTTGATGGCGGTGGCAATCTGGTGGAGGTTCGACAGGCAATGGGTGCGGTTGCTCTGCTCGCTCGCGCGCCCCAACACCGGCAGCAGCACTGCCGCCAGGATGACGATGATGGCGATGACCGTCAGGATTTCGACCAGCGTGAAGCCTGCTCTTGACGTGCGCATCGCTCTCTCCATCTCCCGGAATGCGCGTCCCTTCGCCGGCCCCGGAGCACAGGTCCGAGGACGGCGAAGGCACATCGCTCTCGGCTACTACTGCGCTCCAGCGGCGTTCGAGCCATGCCCGGACTCGCCGGCGCCAGGATTCGACTTGACGGTTTTCGTGCTGCCGTCGAGGTAGACGATCAGGTCCAGGTCGCCACTGCGGGGCGTGCCCGAGTACGGATCCGCGCGGTGCTGCGAGCACCAGGTGATCACGGTGTCCTCGGATGGGTTCCGCCAGATCAGCATCCGCTTGGCCTGGTCACGCGAGATGACGGCACTACTGCCCGTGTAGGCGTCTGTGGCCCATGGCCGGCGGCGATACTTATACGCGGAGCCATGGGCGGTCTTCTCGCTGTCGGTCACCGAGAAGAGCGGATCCGTGCCGTCATAAGAGTTGAAGTGCCGGAAGTTGTTCTCGTCGCCTTCGCCGAGCCAGTGCGCGTAATCCTTGCCATCGACGCCGTTGCTAAACTTCGGGTCCGTCTCGTCGTTGTTCGGGCAGTTGAAGACCCGGAGGTTCGGCACGTAGTCGGGATAAAGCGTGGCGATGCCGTAGCCCGGCACCGTCTTGCTGTCGTTGCCGTACCAGCGAGAGTCCGTATAGAAGGGGCGATGTCCGGCAACCGTCTCCGGCCAGTCGAGCGGATAGCCGCGGCAATCCTGCTTGTACATCTTCAGCGCCACGGCAATCTGGTGCAGATTGCTCATGCACGATGTGCGCCGGCCCTGCTCACGCGCGCG
>DUUU01000462.1 GCA_012841485.1 Armatimonadota bacterium | reverse complement strand
GTTGCCCAGAGCGTGAGTCCCTTCCTCCAGCAGCTGCCCAAGGTGGAGCTGCACCTCCATCTGGAGGGCGCCATTCCGCCCGAAACGCTCCTTGGCGTGTTCCGCCGGCATGGCAATACCGAGATGGCCTGCCTGGAGGACGTGTTGCGCCTCTACCAGCACCGCGACTTCTACGACTTCCTGGCGCACTTCCGCACGATCCTGGAGTGGCTGCGCGATGCCGATGACCTGGAGCCGATTACCTACGACGTCCTCTCCAACCTGGCGCGGCAGAACGTCCGCTATGCCGAAGTGATCTTCTCTCCCGGCACGCTGCTCCACTTTCACGGTCTGGACCCGGATCGGGTTCTGGATGCGATCCAGCGCGGCTATGCGCGCGCCCGGAGCGAGCACGCGATTGAGATGGCGCTCCTCCTGGACCTGACCCGAAACATGGGGTTGGAGTATGGCTGGCGGATGGCGCGGTTTGCCGCCGGCGCGCAGGATCGAGGCGTGATCGGCATCACCCTGGGCGGCAACGAGCGTGACTTCCCCGCCGCGCCCTACGCGGAGATCTATCAGTGGGCGCGCGACCAGGGCCTGCGTGTGACGGCGCACGCGGGCGAGGCTGCGGGGCCGGAGAGTGTGTGGGATTGCATCCGGCTTCTGGGAGTCGAGCGCATCGGGCATGGCGTGCGCATGGAGGACGACCCCCGGCTGGCCGAGTACGTCGTCGAGCACGGCATCGCCATCGAGTGTTGCCCCTGGAGCAACGTGCTCACCGGCGCGGTCGAGTCGCTGGAGGCCCACCCGGTGCGCCGGTGGTTCGAGCGCGGCGTGAGGCTCTCGATCAACTCCGATGATCCGACGCTGTTTGGCACCGACATCACGCGCGAGCTGGCGCGGCTGCAGGCCGCCCACGGCTTCAGCGACGGCGAGATCCTCCACATCATGGCGCAGGCGGTGCAGATGAGCTTCCTGCCCGAGGAAGGGAAGGTCCGCCTGCGGCGCCTGCTGGCCGAGTTCGCCGTTCAAAATGGATTTCAGACTCTTTAGCAAGAGGAGCCGTTGCGGCGATAAGGAATATGGGAGTGGTTCGGGGCCGTGCCGATAGCGGCACGCCGGTGCTCCCGACATAACCGGAAAGGAGAGGTACGAATGAGGGTGACCACCAAACCCAATCAAATCGTGCGCCGCGCGCGAAGCGCCTCCCGATCCGGTAGCCTTCCGGCCTAGCCCCTGCTGAAGGCATGGGCTCCCCTTTCGCCCTCCCTGGGCAAGGGTCTCTTCCGGAGCGCTACCGGTAGGTGGGCGCGCGCGCCTGCATTCTGATACCGCTTTCGAGGAGAGACCAACAATGAATTCCCTGTTTGAGCGCGCGAGCGCGGGGGACGCGCACGCCACCCGCATGGTGGTCGATTCTCTGCGCCCGCGGCTCGCGAAGATGGCTGCCTACTACGCCCGTCGAACCGGCGAAGAGGCCGATGACCTCCTGCAAGAGGCGTGGCTCGGCTTGCTGGAGGCGCTGCCCGGCCTGGACGTGCGCATCGGCAGCCCGGAGCAGTACCTGATCCATCAGGCTCGCTGGCGCCTGCTCGATGCCGTCCGACGCGCGAGCACGCGCCGCTTCGCCTCGCTCGACGATTCCGCCCTTGAGATCGAAGCCCGTGAGGAGTCGCCGGCCGGCTATGCCTGCGTGGCGGAGTTTTCCCGGCGATTGAAGCCGGTCCAACGGCAGGTGCTCAGCCTCCTGGTGGATGGTTTCACCTGGCGCGAGGCGGGCGGCACCCTGGGATGCACATCAGCGAACATTGCCTATCACGTGCGCCAGATCCGCCGGTGCTATGAGGAATGGCTGGGAGAGGCCGGCCCGGACGCTCCGTGCATCTCGCAGCCTAAGAGACGATAGAGAGGGGGGAAGAGAGATGCGGTTGGATGCGCTAGGATGGAGCGGGTTCTACGCCGGGCATTTCGCGGCGCAGGCGGGCGAGGATCACGTGCCCGGAC
>DUUU01000042.1 GCA_012841485.1 Armatimonadota bacterium | reverse complement strand
GGCCGGCGAGCCCGCCTGAGCGCGGCAAGCGCGCCAGCCAGACTCGCGGGGGTTCAACCCTGGCCGCGGGCAGGGGTAAATGCTCGGTGTTCGCCCGGCCGCGAAAACAGGGCGAACACTGAAGGTTCGCCCCTCCATCACGGCCCGCCAGTCTCTCACGACTCACCAGCGCCGCGCCTGTGCAGGCCGCGAGCGCCATGTTCCCCCATCCGTGGCGTCGGAGCCGGCGCCAGCCGGGCCGCGCTCTGATGCCGGGAGGAAGAGCTCGGGTGCTCGGGGAAGATCCCTATCGCAAGAGCGCCGCCCGAGGGACATGCCGCGGGCGGCCAGGGCGCTCTCTCATTCGGGCGCCCGGGGGAGGCCTTCATGAGCAATCTGACCCAGGAACTCAAGGCGTTCGCCGCCGAGAGGCGCATCGATCTGCTGGGCATCGCGCCCATCGAGCGCTTTGAGGGGGTGCCCGCGCAGCACCACCCGTCCTCCATCTTCCCGGAGACGCGCTTCGTGATCGTCATCGGCAAGCGCATCACCCGTGGTACCTTTCGTGGCCTGGAAGAGGGAACACAGCTAGACGCGTTCGATCAGTACGGCCGGTCGTGGCTCATCGACCGGATGCTGGCAATGGCCACAATCAGCGTCGCCACCTTCCTCGAGGACAAGGGCTACGAGCCGGTGCCGCTTCAGGATCTGCCGCCGCAGGTGCCGCCGTCGGGCGTCGCTGTGCGCCCGGGCGCGCCCGCGCCGAATGTGATCGTGGATGCCCGGGAGGCCGCGGTGCGTGCGGGGCTTGGCGAGATCGGGCTCTGCGGCGAGTTGCTGACGCCCCAGTTCGGGCCGCGCCAGCGTCTGCAGATGATCCTCACCGATGCTCCCCTCGAAGCCACGCCGCTCCTTGAGAAGCCGGTCTGTGACCAGTGCATGGCGTGCGTCAAGGCCTGCCCGCTGGGCGCGATCAACGCCGAGGCCGGGCGCACGGTGACTATCTGCGGCAAGGAGATGCGGGTGGCCGCCATCGATGACCGCATCTGCCGCTCGTGCAAGAACGGCGCGCGCCCCAATGCCTACCATCCGGCCGGCTCTCCGGACCGCCTCGGGGCGCTGTGCAACCGCACCTGCATCGACCACCTGGAGCGCGCCGAGCGCATCCAGGGCCTCTTTGCGGCGCCCTTCCGCAAGCGGCCCGCCTGGCAGGTGGATGCGAGCGGCCGCTCTAGCCTGCAGGATGGAGAGTGAGGGGTCTCATGGCAGCTTCGCTCACCAAAGAAGCCCTCAAGGAGTTCGCGTTTTCCCAGGGCCTGGACCTGGTTGGCGTGGCGAACATCGAGCGCTTCGAGAACGCGCCACCGCGGATGCACCCGGCAGCGATCTTTCCAGAGGCGCGGTCGGTCATCGTGGTGGCCCGGCGCATCATCCGAGGTAACTGGCGCGGCATTGAGGAGGGCACGCACTGGCCCAACTACACCTACTTCGGCTATCACGGGTTGCTGAACACCCTCTTCATCCCCGCCGGCGTGTACGAAACGGCGTGCTTCATCGAAGATCATGGCTGGGAAGCCGTGCCCTACTATCCCGGCGTGCCGGAGACACAGCCTCCCATCGAGCCCCTGCGCCCCGGAGCAGTGGCGCCCAACGTTCACCTGGCGATCCGCATCGCCGCCACCGCGGCCGGGCTGGGCGAGTGTGGGTGGTCGAAGGTCTTCCTCACCAAACGCTTCGGACCGCGCCAGCGCCTGGCCGCCATCATCACCGATCTGGAGCTGGAGCCCGATCCGCTCGTGGAGCCGGGAAGCCTGTGCGATCGGTGCATGGAGTGCGTGCGCGGCTGCCCCTCGGATGCCATCCCGCACCGGCGCGAGGGCAAGGTGGTTCGCATTCAGATCGAGGACAAGGTGTATGAGTGGGGCGACGTCGATATGGGACGGTGCACGCTGAGCTTCCACGGCGGCGATGCGACCGTCTCGCCCTTCCTCCACAAGAGCTTTCCCGGGTGGGAGTTCGATGTCTCGAAGCAGCGCGTGAGCGAGGACCGCGCCTACAAGATCTGCTGGCCCTTCTCGTTGGGAGCCTGGCGGCAGACCGAGGAGGATCCCTCCGGCTTCATCGTCGAGGGACACTCGCAGATCGCGCGCTGGGGCGTGGGCGGGAGCTATGCCGTCGGCGGTTCGCGCGGGTGCATGCGGAGCTGCTTCAACCACCTGGATGCGCGGGGCAAGACGGAGTGCCCCTACCACAACGCCCCCTTTGTGCGGCGTGACCGCTGGATCCTCCCCTGCCGCGTGCCTCTGGAGGAGGAGCGCCAGGGCGAGACGGAGTAGGCCGCGGGTGTCTGGTGGGCGGGCGCGTGCCTCGCAGGCGCCGCGCCACCGCCGGGCAGGGAGATGGCCGGTTGTAGCCGAACTCAGCATGTATCCCACGCGGGACACGTGGCGGGCACGGCAGGGGCCGTCTCGACCCGTCACCCGGATGCAACAGCGGGAGCAGGGCGGATGGAAGCGAGTCCGGCGCGCTGGAACCGGGCATCCGAGTTCTGCGTTTGAGCAAAAGAGAGGGATCTAATGAGCGATACACGTCAAGTGCTTGCGATTGATGGGCGCGGGCAGTTTCTGGTGATGGAGCAGCCCGTGCCGGAAGTGAAGCCGGGGCAGATTCGAATCCGCGTCCGTGCGTCTTTGGTGAGCCCTGGCACGGAGCTGGGCGGCGTGCCCAAACTGCGCGAGAACCCGAATCCGGACGCCGCCCCGCGCCCCTTTGGCTATGCCAACGCCGGCGACGTGGTCGCCGTGGGTGAAGGGGTGACCCGCTTCAAAGTGGGAGACCGGGTGGCGTGCATGGGCGGCGGCTACGCGCTGCATGCGACGGACGCCGTCGTGCCACAGAACCTTTCCGTCCACCTGCCGGAAGGAGTGAGCTACGCCGACGGCAGCTTCGCCCATCTGGCGGCGACGGCGTTGCACGCGGTGCGCCGGGCCGAGCCGGAGATTGGCGAGCACTTCCTCGTTGTCGGCCTGGGGATTGTCGGGCAGCTCTCCGCGCAGTTCGCCCGCCTGGGCGGCACGCATGTGATGGCCTGGGACCGCCTCCCGATGCGCCTGGAGATCGCTCGCGCCACTGGATGCGACCGTCCGGTCAATACCGCGGAGGAGGATGGCGTCGAGGCGGCCAAGGAGTTCACACGCGGGCATGGGATGGACGCGGCGATCCTCGCCTTT
The DNA here is from genome assembly GCA_012841485.1 of Armatimonadota bacterium. The sequence continues at coordinate 2,685 of DUUU01000042.1, read as the reverse complement.
GGCGGCGAGGGCACCGAGGCGTTCAAGCAGGTGGTGCGCACGATGAAGGTGGCGCCGGATACGCATCTGATGGGCCGCGTGGTGATTGTGGGCGGGGCCACGATCACCCACACCTTCGCCGCCGCGCTGGGGAATCTCGATGTGCGCAGCGCCGCACGGACCGGACCGGGCTACCACGATGAGGCCTGGGAGCATGGCGCCGACTATCCGCCCGTCTATTTCTCCTGGAATACGCAGCGAAACCTGGAAGAGTGCATCCGTTTCATGGCCGAGGGCCGCATCCAGGTGCGTCCCATCGTCACCCATCAGGTGTCGTTGACGGATGCTCCTAAGGCGTGCGATGAGCTGGTCACCAGCCCTGGCAAGACACTGGGGGTTGTCATCCAGCCGTAGCGGTTTGCTGGCCGGCGAGCGGCCTGGAACGTCGCCGCGGACGTGAAGAGGCCGCTCTTGCCGGCCGAGGAGCCGTGCCTGCTTCGGGGCGCGGGGGGCCGGGTGATGTGTGAACGCGCACCCGGCCCCCTACGTGGATTGGTAGCCATCTTGCCCATGCCGCCTTCGATTGGGTGATGCATCACCGGAAGATCGTTCAGGGAGGGGGAAGTGGAATGGCAAGCCGATTCAGAGTTCTTGTGGTTATCGCGGGGATTGCAGTGCTCGGCCTGTTGGCATGGGCCGAGCGACGCCCGGTCCGCGCGGGAGCAGAGACTCCTGCCCCGGTTCGGGCGGCCGTGGCGGTGCTCCAGCCGGTGGGCGGGAGTGGCGTCTCGGGAACTATCCGCTTTGTGCAGCAAGACGGCGTGCTTGAGGTGACCGGCACGGTGACCGGGTTGACCCCCGGACCTCACGGCTTCCACATCCATGAGTATGGCGATCTGACCGATACGCGGGAGGGCCTCTCTGCGGGCGGGCACTACAATCCGACAGGCCGGCCGCATGGCGCCCCGGGAGAAGCCACTCGCCATGTGGGGGACCTCGGGAACATCGTGGCGGATGCCCAAGGGGTTGCGCGGATCAATGTGCGCGACCGGGTGATCCGGCTCGATGGCCCCTATTCGATTGTGGGACGCGCGGCGGTCGTCCATGCGCAGGCGGATAGGTTTACCCAGCCTGTGGGCGATGCCGGCGGGCGCGTCGCCTTCGGTGTGGTGGGGATCGCCGCGGTGGACAAATAGCCCTTTTCACCCCAGAGGCGCGGGCCACCCGGCGCGCGTGTTCGTGCTCGCGCTCCGGTCCGCCACCGATGCCACAGGTGGCAAGTCGCGGAGGTTCATCCCTGCGCGAGTGCGCCGGCGCGACTCTCTTGGTGCCGGCGCTTGACCGCGATCAACGTCATATCGTCGCGCATGTCACACCGGTCAATGATGTCGGCGGCGATCTGATTGACCATCTCGCGAGGAGGCAGGGAGCTGTGCTGGGCCAGCAGCCGTGACAGGCCGTCGATCCCGAGCAACTCGCCCTCATCATCGCGTGCTTCGACGGCGCCATCCGTGTAGATCAGGAGCACATCGCTGGGATCGAGCACCATCTCGCACACCTGGATTCGCGGTTCGGGCAACACCCCCAGGGCGGTGCCGGTCACCTGAAGCGGGCGAATGTCGCCGGTCGCGCTCCGCCAGTGCAGGGGAGGGGGATGGCCGGCCACCGTGTAGCGGCCACGACCGTCCGCCGCGCGCAACTCGACGATTGCCATCGTCACGTACATCTCCGCGGGAGTGCGCTCGAAGATGGTGCGGTTCCATGATTCTAGCACCTCGGGGAGCGGCGTGCCTAGCCCCAGTTCATCCAGAAGGTGCGCCAGACGCGCGGCGAGGAGCGCGGCGGAGAGACCATGCCCGACGACGTCGGCGAGGGCTACGCCGATGCCTTCTGGGATGGGCACGTAATCCTGCAGATCCCCGCCGATACCGTACTGCGTGTGCGTGAACGCGCCCAGCTCAAAGCCGGGAACGTTCAGCGGCGCCGTATGGGTGAGGGCGCCCTGCACCTCGCGCGCGATCTCCAGGTCTCGCTGGACCAGGGCGAGCCGTGCCTCAGTTTCCTCCAGGCGCTGCCATTGCTCCCGCAGGCGGCGTACCAGGTAGCCAGACGCGAGTGCCGCCAGGAAGAGGTAGGGTACCGTGCTGACTGCGAAGCTCAGGTGAAACGTCCAGTCAATCCCCGATACCCTGGGCTGTAGGAGCGCCATGAGAGCCTCGACGATGGTGACCGCGGTGGCGGTAAGGAGGCCCCCTTTCAGGTCGCCGATGGCTGCGGCCACGATGATGATCACATAGTAGAGCCCCAGGAATGGGCTCTGCACGCCGCCGGAGAACCAGTCCAGCAGGGTGACCAGGAGTAGATCGATGCCGATCACGTTGGCGGGATGGAGTCCCTGGACCCGTCCGGCGCGCAGCAGGGCGGACAGCCCGCTGTTGTAGATCGCGGTGATGATCCCCAGGACAACAAGCGCCTCGCGGTTTGCCAGGAGGCCAATGGGGAGGAGGATGCTGAGGACGACTGTGGCGAGCACGACCCAGCGTCCGGCAATCAGGAGGTGTAGGAACTCTGGTGCAAGCGGGGCAGGCGCTCTCGCGGGCGCCTCGGGCGAGCCAGTCACCGGTGCCCCATGCGGCATCACGTCGGTGGCCTCACCGGATGCCGGAGCCCGCTGCTGACCTGTGCCCCCTCGAATCGCCCCGGGAT
>DUUU01000461.1 GCA_012841485.1 Armatimonadota bacterium | reverse complement strand
GCAGCAGCGCGGGCGCACCCGCCTAGAGGCGCCATTCATCCGGGAGAGCGAAGCGCACCCGTCCGGCGGCATTGGCGCGCGCCTTCATCCCGCCAAAAGAGACCTGGGCGTGCGGACGAGTGAGACCTTCCAGGAAGACGCCTTTGCGGTCCTCCTTGAACCGGGCCACGCATGGGGGAGAGGCGCTCGCCATCTCGATCAAGCGGTCGGTCAGCTCACGGGCCGCGATCACGTCGCGCGGGTTGCGCGTAGCGTCGGCGATGGAGCGCGCCACCCGCCCGGTGAGGCGCGCCAGGAGGGGTTCTACGTCGAAGCTACCATTGGGCACGCCGAGGCGCTCGCACGCGGCGGCATGCCTTTGGGCCAGGAGAGCGAGGGCATCATAGTCCTCCACGCCTTCGCGATAGAGCTCCCAGCGAATGCTGTTCACCGGGGCGCCCGCGCCCTCGCGCGGCGGGTAGAGAAGAAAGCCGCCGCCATTCTGACCGCCGCACCGGTCCAGCTCCGTGTAGGGATCGCCCAGCCACTCGCTGACAGACCACCACTCCGCGCCGCTGAACCCATACCGCCAGAGCCGCCAGGGGTAAGCACGCATCTCAATGGAGGAGCTCTCCACGTCGAGGCTATAGAGGCGGCTATCGTAGCCCCACAGCTGCCCGCCCCGCTCGCGAAACGCGCGTATCGCGGGCTCAGCATAGCCATCCGGCAGCGGCACGTTCCAGATATCCACATCGGCGAGGAGCTCGCTATCCGGGAGCGTGGCCAGGCAGATGCGAACATCGGGCGCGACGGCACGCACCAGAGAGGCGAGACGGCGGTGTATCTCGCGCGTCTCGCGCGAAGGCTCGTCCCAGAGCTGGAGGATGGTGTGGCCCAGCCACCCCTTCTCGCGGAGGTGACGCGCTACCTGATACACGTAACTCGTGAACGCCTGGTTGAAGCCCGGCGAGAAGAGCTCCAGGCCATGCCACTGGTGATCCTCTTCGAAGAAGCCGCGCGCGTCTCCGAGAAAGGTGCCCGGAAAGTTGAGCAGGCGCAGCCCCTTCGCGAGGTAGGGCTCCACCGCTTCATCGAACGGCGCGAACTCCAGCGCGACGCTCCCATCGGGCGACACCCGCACCGGCAGAGGCCCCGCGTAGGCCTCGCCGGTGACCCGGTGCGCCCGGAGGTTCTCGCGAAACGCCTCGCGCCCCTCGGGCGGGCAGCGGGTGATCCGCGCCATCGTAGTCAGCGCCGGCTCGTCCGAGAGCGCGAAGTCGCGCACGCGCAACTTCACGGGGATGCGGATCGTCGGCAGGCTGGAGCGCGAGTAGTAGCCATAGTAGTCTTCGCGCACGGCAGATTCGACCTGCACCACGCCGTGGTAAAGCCCCGGGCGCGCGTCTTTGGGCACAGTGAAGGTGAGCCAGACCGGCTGCACCTGCCCGCCCCTCAGATCGCGCGAGTCATCCGGCAAGAGCGGGTCGGGGGTCCACCCGATGCGTGCCAGCGGCGCGCGTGGACGAGTGACGTTGACATACTCCACCCAGGCCGCCCGGCCATGCTCCCGGTGCAGGACGCCCGGGCCAAGGAGGTCCTGCCAGCGCACGCGCACCCCGTCGGCGTCCTCGCGAGGTACCAGCACGATCTGGAACGCCTCGCTCTCCCCGCGCGCCGCCGCAATCTCGACCGCGTCGATCTCCGCCTCGGGCGTCCTGGCATCGCGATACACTTTCTTCAGGGAGGTCTCGTACCAGACGGTAGCCGCGTCCGAGTTGGCGCCCCGGATTCGTGCTCCCTGCGAGGGCACGGTGAACTCCTCCGGGCGCAGGGCACGCCCCTCGATGGCATCTACGGCAAGCGTGCCCTCGCCATGAAGCCGGAAGGTGATGTCGTAGGCAGCCGCTTGAGGGGGGAGGTAGCAGACGCGCGAGAACTCGCTCCACTCCTCCGCCAGGGGCAAGCGCGCCCGTACGTGCGGATACTCCTCGACCGGGAGCAGTACCTGGCCTTTATCATCCAGCGGGCGCAGATGGAGCTCGGCGCTCTCCGGCCGGCCCGCCATCCGGTAGCGCAGGCGGATCAGGAGGTGCGCCCCGCCCTCCGGGAGTGCGACCGGCTCGCAGGTGAGCCCGACCGTGGCCTGTATGGACGTCCCGCGAAGCAGCGCCGCGCGCTTGCCCTCCGCCGCGCCCTCCTCGGTCACGCCCACGCGGCCATGCCCAAGGCCAACAGGACGCTCGGGGGACCATCCCTTCAGCTCTTCCTCGAAACCGGGGTTGGCCGGCGAGAGGGAACTCGGCTTCGGCGCGGGCTTCTCGCGCGCGGCGCCCGCCGGGCCCCCAAGCAACAGAAGAGCCGCCACGCACGCGATCGCACGCCGCGATACGAGCCCTCCGCGCCGTTGTTCCATCTCCGCCATCTCCTCCCTGCCCCCGGACACTCGTTTGCCTCCGCGTGAACCACGTGGGGCCGGTGCTCGCCCGCCGCGCGGCGCCTCCGCCTCACAACAGGCCCAACCAACCGTCATCACGCGGGGGTGTGGCCGGACCGCGCGCGTGTCCGGCGTCCCTAGACCTCGGTTCGATGGGCGGGCGAGCAATCCCCCCCACAGCGGCGGCCGGGCACGCGGGATCCGCCTGCCTCTGCCCGTAAGATGGGCTATCATACGAATTCTGCCTCTTGCACCCGCCAGGTGCCCCCGCAGAGGGCACAATCGGGTTCCTCGCCCAGGCAGCGCCCACAGCGATCCTCTCGAAACCGGCGGATGCTCGCCTCCATCCCGGCCAGCCGGCCATCCGGCACGCGCACCCAGACGAGAAGGTCGTCCAAGGGGAGCGACGGCGCCTCCACCAGGAGGGCGATATCCAGCTTCGAGTCGTCGTCGTAGAGGTCCGTCACCACGTCGAGCATCCGCGCCGGGATCGTCCCCGAGGCAAATTGGACCTGCACCGCCCGCTTCCAGCTCCCCCTCAGGGGGGTATCGGCCCAGGCTCTCACAATCACCAGCGCGCGATGGCGCTCGCGCGACCACTGCAGCAAGGGCACGTGCAGCCGGATGCCGGGAATGACGGTGAGCCGGAAGAGCAGGTTGGAGAGGCCGGTGAGCAGCGCCGGCAGGGCCGCCGAGGCAACGATGGTAACCGCCGCTTCTTCCGAACTCCACTGGAACCAGTAGGCGTTGAGCACCCCCAGGATGGCCAGCACGACCGTGGCCGCCTGCAGGTGCCACCGCTCCAGGGCAGAGAGTGGGGAGAGAGCGGCCGCCAGCCACAGGAGCGGTCGCGAACCGCGCGGCGCCGCGGCCAGCTCCGCTCGCGTGCCCGGCACCACCGGGCCCGGATAGGTGTACCGGGGTGCCACGGTCGGATAGTGCGCCGCCGGCGCGCGCGACCTCCCGCGCGGCACGAGCGGCGCATCCAGCGCCTCCCGCAATTTGCGAAGCCGCTTCAGGCGATCTGAATCACTCACTGTGGCGGCCTCCACTCACCAGCAATCGTTCTTGGCGTGGCCTCAGATCTCGGCCAGAATCGCGATTCGCCTGGCGTCGTAATCCTCCTGGGTGATCAACCCCTTCTCGAAGAGGCTCTTCAGCTTCATCAGTCGGGCCTCAATCGAGTCCGCCTCCACCGGGCCGGCCGCCCTTTCGAGGCCAAGCGTCTGGCAGGCGATGTCGTAGTCCGCCGGCGTCAGGATGCCGGCGTCGCGGAGTTCATCCAGGCTCGCCCGGCACTCATCAGACGTGAGCGCGCGCTCGTCGCGCATCTCCTTCAGCTTCGCGGCGTAGTCGGCGGCCGTCATCAGGCGTTTCTCGAGGAGGCCGCGCAGTTTCGCGAGCCGGTTGCCCGTCGCATCCGCGTCTGCCGGCGCCGGGACGGTCGCGGGTGCGCCCGCTCCGGGGGTGCTCTGAAGCGAGCGGAGGTAGTCGCTCACCACCTCGCGCGCGTGCGCGGTGAACTCGGCTTGGGGCGACAGCCGGTTGTTGACCAGATCGAGGAGGCGGTCACGAATCGCCGCAGCCCCTTCTAGGGCCAGGGTCTCTTCCTGCTTGTGCCGGATGCGCCGGGCCAGATCCGTCAATCCCTCGCGGTAACACAGCTTCAGGAGGAGCTGCATCACGCCGTTCGGATAGTCTCTCCCATCGAAGCGGAGAGCATCGAAAGGCGGGAGGCGATCCGCCACCACTTCGGTATGGCGCACGCCCTGGTCATCGGCATAGCTGATCTCGTAGCTGAAGCGTTGCTCCTGACCGCGCTGCGTCTGCACCTCCACCGGCTGGCAGGCAAGCACGCCCGAGGCAGCCGCGATGAAGAAGATCCTCCACGCCTCTGCCTTCAGGTGTGGCGGCGCTGGAGTGAGACTCTCCCACTGTTGGAAATCCACGCGGGCGTGCACTGGCTCTTTCCGGCGCTTGCGCGTGTGTTCGTAGTGGCTTTCGCACCGACGCAACGCGTCCTCCATCAGCCGCAGGGGAAAGCCGGACCGCTCATGGAGGAAGAGCGCCTCGCTCCGCGAGGCCACCGTCACCCAGGTGCGCGGGTCGGTCACCGAAGCCGCCTTGGTGACCATCGCCCGGAAGCGCCGCTCAGCAGGCGTCTTCGGCTCCTCGGCGTTGGGGATCCCGATGTTGCGCTGGCGCATCTGCGGGTCGTCGGTATAGCCGCCCATCCCGCCAGCCTTCGCATGAACGAAAGGCGAGCAGAGGCGGTTGAGGCGCTTGATCTGCTCCTCGGCGGCGCGGTCGTCCGGGTACCTCTCGAAGAAGAGATCGAGCACCTCGACCGCTTCAATGTCGTCTCTGAAAGCGGCTGTCGTCTGGCGCAGGAGGGTTTCGGCAATCGAATCGATAGAGACCGCGGCCTCGGTCATGAAGTAGCCATAGAGACCCATGGAGGTGATGCCAAGCTCGGCCTGGACGCGCTCATCGATCTGGCGTCTCTCCGCCGCGGTCACGTGCTGATAGTAGCGGGCGATTGCTTCGTGCGCCTCCTCATCGCCACCAGTGTAGAGGATCTCGCCGTTGACGGCCGGGGAGGACTCGAGGAAGCGCATCTCCTCGGCGCGGAAGCGCTCGCGCAGCCCGCCCACATGCTCCTCATAGCGGCTCAGATCGCGATTGCGTTCCGTCAGGCACGCCAACACCTCGGTGTAGAAACGGTGAGCGGCGTCGCAGACGAACGCCTGCACGCTGGCTTGCGCGTGCTGCGCCACTGCCCGGCAGAAGGCGGTGATCGCCGCCTCGGCAACGCCGCGAGTGGCGGCCACCTCGCGCTCGGCTTTCCGTCGGTTGCCATTGGCGATGGGCGCCATCGCCTTTCGAATCTCGCCGCGGCACTGGTTCAGCATCTTCTTGACCTCGCGGTCCAGGGCATCCACTCCCGCCTTCAGCTGGGTGCTCTCGCGAATCAGGCGGTCGCGAGATTGGCTCGCGAGGCGCTCCAGGGAGGCCAACACGCGGCGGCAGCCCTCGTGGCGGTACTTCGGGTCGTTCACCAGCTCCGTCACCAGCTCCACCAGCCACTGCCCCATATGCTCGATGCGTCTTTCGAGGCCCTTGCGGATCTCCTCCGGGTAGGCGCCTAGTCCCCTGCGCTGGCGCACGTCCGGGTTGGCCTCATCGCCGATGGAGATCCAGGGGGGAAGCTCCTGCTGGATCAGGCTCTCCAAGGCACGGATGGAGCTCTCGTTCATCGCCCGCTTGGCCGTGGTTTCAGCGCGCCGCACGATCTCGCCCACAGCATCCGCCGCGCTCCTCCCATGCTGGCTCTGGCCCTCGATGGCCAACCCGGCGAGGACGCGGTCGCAGTCCCAGTT
>DUUU01000460.1 GCA_012841485.1 Armatimonadota bacterium | reverse complement strand
TGGATCGCCACCCCGCTCCCGGACCTGTGGGCCTCCGAAGCCGTGGATCCGCGCGCGGACCGCTTCCAGGCGCGCCATGCCACCGCCCAGGTCCGCCTCGTCTCCGTCGAGGCCAGCCGGGTGATCCTCGAGAGCGTGGGCGGCTTCGCAAAGGTGGATGGATCGGCGCTCCCCCTGGCGCGCCGGCTCCGCTTCACGTTCGACGCCGATGGCACCGTGCAAGTGGACGTGAGCGTTGAGGCCCGGGGGGCGCTCCTCCTCCGCTGGCTTTCCCTCGGGCAGAACGAGGTGGATCCCGCCTCGTGCCGCTTTCTCGCTCACGAGGGGGATGCCGCAGAAGGCTTCGCCACAGCGCGGCCCGCATGCCACGCGGTTGGCGAGGGCGACCTGGAGCGCGGCGGGCGCTTCATTCCCTGGATCCATTTCGGGAACGACCGGGGCGGCTTCGAGGTTGTCTTCCCCCACTCCGACCGAATCGCGTGGGGCTGGACCGATAGCAGCCCCTATCCCACCGGCGACCCCTTGGGACGCGCCGGCGAGTGCATGGTCATCCGCGTCGCGTCTGGCCGGCCCTCCTGGGAGGCGTTTGCCATTCGCAACCTACGCACGCCCGTGGACGAAGGATGGAAGTGGAGCGACACCTTCTATCTCTCGCTCCTCCCAGGAGCCAGGCCCGATCCGCGGGCGAACGACCTGCGCGTCTGGTGGCTGGGCCCGCATCAATACCGCAGTGGCTGGCACGCGCCGGATGAGAAGAGCATCGCCGCGTGGGCCGCTGCTGGCGCCAACCTGGTGATCGGCGGCGCCAACTGGCGATCTGGCGACTATTCGCATCCAGAGCGCCCGGCCGATCTGGAACGCTTCATCGACCTGTGCCACCGCTACGGGATGCGCGTTCTCCCCTATGTGACCTTCACCGACCTAGAGTTTGGGGCGCCCGCTTTCGCGACACACGCACAGGAATGGCGCATCGAGCCTGTGGCAGAGTTCAACTATCGCAGCCACCTGATGTGCTACGGCGCCGAGGGTTGGCAGGAGCACTGGGAGCGCGAGGTAAGCATCGCGTGGAAGCGTCACGCCTTCGACGGTCTCTATATCGACTTCTGGGCCGGACGCCTCCTCTGCCGAAACGAGCGCCACGGGTGCGCCGGGCCGCACGGGCGGTGCACCGCAGCCGGCCTCCGGCGAATGGCCCGCTATGCCGCCGATCTCGTCCGCCGGCGCCAGGGGATGATCATCGCAAACTCCAACATCCTGCCCCTCGGAATGCTCAACAGCACTTTCGATGTGCGACTACTCGGCGAATGGCGCGATCCCGAGGAGGCCGATCCCCTCTCCCAGCGGGTCTTCTACAACGCCCACCGCTTCGGATGCGCGAACCTGCTCCTCACGGGCAAGTTGCGGAGCATCGACGAGCGGGCGCTCGCTCACACGGAAGCCTATCAGGGAACGCCGGTCCTGAGCGGGGGCCGCACTCCCGCCGAGCGAGACCTGCTCTCCCGCCGGGCGCGGCTGCTGGCCTCGTTTGGAGTGGGCGCTGCACACGCCGAGAACGCGTTCGAGCTGCCGCAGCTACCTGGCTCGCCGGGCGTGCGCGCCAGCGTCTACCGGCGTGACGACTACAACGAGTGTCTCGTCACCCTCACCAATCCGGGCGCCGAGGACTCGAGTGTGCCGCTCACCGCGCTCGCGCCCCTCTGCGGCTCGCTGGCAGGCCGGATGGTTGCCTGCGTGGAGGCGATGCACGTCTTTACCGCCGGTGCGCTCTCCTCCGGCGAGGGACCATCCCCCTCTGTGGACGTGCCTGCTGGCAGCCTGCGCACGCTCTGGATCCTTCCGGATCGTGGGGTTCCCTGCCTGGTCTACGCGCTCACCGGGCGCGAGCGTCCCTCCGCCGAGTGGTCGCAAGAAGACCACGCTCTCTCATTCACGAGTGAGCACCCGTCGCTTTCGACCGCAGAGGTGCTCCTCGCCGGCCCGGAACCGATCGGCATTGCCAGCAACACGCCGATTGAGTTCCACACGGGCATTGGGTGCGTGCGGGCTCTGGTGCCGTGCAACGTTCCCGTGCTGGCGAGCTATCCCCCGCCACGCCTGGCTCAGCTCAAGATGCGCTTCACACGCTTTGACCGACTGCCCGATGCGCCGCTGCCCGAGGGCTATGAAGTGCGCGCCTACCGGACCGGGGATGAGGCCGCCTGGGCGGCGGTCCTCAACGCCACGGAAAGCCTGGGCACCTGGGACGTGGCGCGCGTGATCCGCCTGCTGCAAGGCGAGCGTCGCGCCGTGCCCGAGGGAACCTTCTTCGTCACGTGGAAAGGCCTGCCCGTGGCGACGGCAACCACCGTGATCGGTCCGGGCAGCACCCTGCCCGAAGTGGGCTGGGTGGGCGTCGTGCCCGCGCACCAGGGACGCCGGCTTGCCTTCCATGCCTGCCTGGCAGTCCTTCGCTACCTGCGCGACCGTGGTTTCCAGGAGACTTACCTGTTGACCGACGATTTCCGCCTGCCGGCCATCAAGACCTACCTACGCCTCGGCTTCGAGCCGGAAGTCGCAGATCCAAGCCACCCCGCACGATGGCAGCGCATCCTGGCCGAGATCGGGTGAGGCCATGGAAGCGGGCGCTAGGAAAGGTAGGCGCTCAGGAAGTTGAAATAGACGCGCGCCAGTTCGGTGCTCTCCATACCGGGGAAGGCGCCGGGCATCGCGGTCAGGTAGCCATCAAAGCCGATGCGCTTCAGCCCCCGGAAGAGCGAGGCGAAGTCCACGCCCTCGGGGTCGCCCGGAAGGCAGAGCGCGTACTTGCGTCCATTGAGCGTGAGGATCTCCGGGCCCTCCGCGTCCGCGGGCATCGGTTTGTGGTTTTGGACCGAAACGGCGATGATGTAGGGAGCCAGCCGCTCGATCTCCGTCTCGGCGTGCTGCTCCTGCCCGGCGATGATCAGGTGCGATGCCTCAAACGCAAGCCCAAAGTTCGGGTGACCGATTCGAGGCAGATAGGTCTCGCAACGCTCGGCGGTGTCGAGGAGCGTGCCGTTATGGAGCTGCGCCCCCGTCTTCACCCCGCGCTCCGCGGCGTAATCGGCAATCCGGCGGATCCAGGGTATCGACTGCTCGCTGTTGGGGCTGAGGCGCACATAGAGGGCGCCGATCGCCGCGGCAAGATCCACCACGCGCTCAGCCCGGCGAAGCGATTCGGGGTCAGTGATCCCAGGCGCGGTGAGGAAGGTGCAACACACCCCGTGCTCCTCCAGCGCCGCGCGCGCCTCATCGACCGCTGTGGCGGGGGATGTCTCGTCGAGATGGCCCCGGCGGATCTCAACGCCGTCGTAGCCCACCTCGCGGGCAAAGGCGATGAACTCCGGCAGGCTCATCGAGAACCCGCCCGGAATCATGAACTGGCGAGCGGAAAGCGCGAGCTTCATTGCGACCTCCGTGTGGCGTGGCGGGTGTCCTGGTCTGACTGCTTCACACCAGCGGTGATCCACCACGCGCCTTAGCCTCCTTTTCGCCCTCCCTTGCCATTCTCCTGCCCCCCAACCAGGCAGAGGCATGAACCCATGTGGCTCGCCCCATTTGGGGCGACGGGTGACTGACGGGCGCCCCTGCATCCCCGGCGATTCCATGCCCCAAGGGCCTGTCATGCCGGGCGAAGCGGACTCTCCTCGCGGCGTGGAGGCGCGGGCCCCGGGTGTTCAACGGGGGCGGCCCCTGGAAGCGGGAGGATCCTCTCCCTCGGGAACCAACGCGTTGGGGAGGAAGGCACTCCTTTGCACCGAACCTGTTCCGAAGAACAGAGCTAGCGCCTGGCGCCGCCGGGGACCTCGCACCGAATCGGCGCGCCGGACGCACCCGGATCGGCTCTCTCTATAGAGGAGGCTATCATGCGCTTCGTTACCATCGGTTTCGCGCACGGGCACATTGATGGCGCCGTGCAGGGCTTCCGGAAGCTGCCCGGATTGGAGCTGGTCGGCATCGCCGACGTGAATTCTGAGCGTCTGGCTGACCGGCAGGCGAAGCTCGGCGTACCCGCCTTCTCCGATTACCGGGAGATGCTCGACACCCTGAAGCCAGACTTTGCGGCCGTCTGCCCGGCAAACGCCGACAAGGCCGCAGTCATCGTGGAGTGTGCTCACCGAGGCGTGCATGTCTTCGCCGATAAGCCGCTAGTCACGCGCATGCCGCAATTGACGCAGGTAGAGCAGGCGGTGCAGGCATCGGGCATCGAGGCGTGGGCCTACCTGGAGCTGCGCTACAGCCCCTACGGCTACACCATCAAGAAACGCATCGAGGCCGGGGAGATCGGCGAGGTGGTCAGCGTCTACGCCACCGGGCCGCACAAGCTCAACCTCCCCTCACGCACCCCAGAGATGCTGGATGCCGAGCGCAACGGTGGCTGCCTGGTAGATCTCGGCTGCCATGATATAGACCTAGCCCGGTGGTTCACCCGGCGCGAGCCGGTCGAGGTAACCGCCTATCTGAGCAAGCGCCGCTTCCTCCAGCTCGATAACTTCTGGGATACCGCGCAGGCCCTCTTCCGCTTTGAGGGCGATATCTCCGTCTACATCGAGCCAAGCTGGCTGCAGCCAGATGCTTCCCGCTTCTGGGGCGACATCCGCATCACGGTCGTCGGCACCCTTGGCACGCTGGAGTACCGCACCTGCGACAGCTCGCTGATGCTGGTCACGGTGGAGAGCGGCGAGCAGGCGATCGTGGCAGAACCCGCGCCTGTGGGCATCCTGCAGGATTTCGTGGCCACGCTCCAGGGCCGAGGCACCGGCATCCTCTCTACCGCCGAGACGCTGGCCTCGATGCGCGCTATTCTCGCTGCCCATGAGGCGGCGGTTTCCCGGACCCGGCTCACGCTGCAGTGAGTCGTCTCGCCGGCGCGGATGCGCCCCCCAGGCCAGTCACGGGGATGTCGGCCTGCTCCTTGTCAACCGAAACATGGCACATGACCCGGAAAGGGCTCTGTAAGAGCACGCGGAAAAGGAAGGCATGAAAGCATACCTGTCATCTCTGCTTGTATCCGTGCTTCTCGCGCTCGCCGCGCCCGCCTTCTCTCAGGAATGGAGTGAGGGCTTCGAGGGAGGCGTGGGCAGCGTATCCTCTTACCATGCCGATGCCCCAACGGTGGCTCCCGTCGCCGCTGAGGGCGATGCCGCTGAGGGGAAGCAATTCCTCCGCACAGCGCTTCCTGGCAAGCGCGCGCTGGAGGGAGTTCGGATCCGCGCCACCGGCCTGGAGGGCGGGCGTCTGGCCACGGTCACCGCGAAGGTGCGCGGCAAGGGCGAGGTATGGCTCTGCCTCCTTGGCCGAAACGGCTGGCTCTATGCGCCTCAGACACAACGCCTCACGGGGCAGTGGCAGAAGATCTCGCTGAGCAAGGTAATTCCCGCGGCGGATAGCACCCTCGGCATCCACTTCTTGAGCAAGACAGTTCAGACAGACGCGGTCTTCGAGGTAGACGACATCCGCGTCACCCAGGCGCCCGCGCCCAAGGTGTATGACGCGGAAGT